>CAZOXS010000311.1:0-10925 GCA_964583785.1 uncultured Victivallales bacterium | reverse complement strand
CGAAATAGGCAGGCAATAGTAGTGTCCAAAGAGAGACAAAATGGCCAAGTTATAGGTAGCGCTTAGGAGACACAATGCAATTTGATTTTGACAAGGTGATTGAACGGCGCGGTGGTGACAGCTACAAGTGGAACCAGCCTTTCGAGCAGGATTTCCTGCCCATGCCGGTGGCCGATATGGATTTCCCGGCCTCGCCGGCAATCCTGGAGGCGTTGCACCGTCGTACCGACCACGGCATCTTCGGCTATGCGCAGGCCCCCGCGTCCACGATCGAGGCGATTGGCGAGAAACTACTCAGGGACTACGGCTGGGAGATCAACCCCGACTGGCTGGTCTGGCTGCCGGGCATCGTGGTCGGCCTCAACGTCGTGTGCCGCCTGCTCGAGCAGCCCCGCGACGCCGTCGTCACCACCACGCCAATCTATCCGCCATTCCTGAGCGCCCCTGAACATGCGGAGCGCCAGCGGCGGGATGTCCCGCTCGACGTGGTGGACGGACGCTATGCCTTCCCCATGGACCGGCTGGCGGCGGCCCTGGAAGGCGATGCCCGCCTGTTCCTGCACTGCAACCCGCACAATCCGTCTGGCCGTTGCCTGACCCGCACGGAACTGGAGCAAATCGCCGAGGTCTGCCTGTCGCGCGACGTACTGATCTGTTCCGACGAGATCCATTGCGGCCTGATTCTCGAGGAAGGTGCGCGGCACATCCCCATGGCGACGCTTTCACCCGAAGTCGCCGCGCATACAATCACGCTGATGTCCCCCAGCAAGACCTATAATCTGGCCGGGCTGATGTGGTCGTTTGCGATTATCCCCGACCCCTCGCTGCGCCGCCGCTTCCTGCATGCCGCCTGCGGCATTGTCACCGAGGTCAACGCCTACGGCTATGCCGCCTGCGAGGCGGCCTACCGGCGCAGCGACGACTGGCACGCCGAGCTCATCCGCGTACTGCGTCGCAACCGCGACCTTGTCGCGTCGGCCGTGCGGGAGGTGCCTGGATTGTGGTCGCCACGGGTCGAGGCCACCTACCTCGCCTGGATCGACTGCCGTTCGTTGCCCATCGCGGGCAGTCCGGCCCTGCATTTCGAGAAGGCCGGACTAGGACTCGGCGACGGTCGCAAGTTCGGGGCCCCCGGCTTCGTGCGCATGAACTTCGCCTGTCCCCTGCCGACGCTGACAGAGGGCCTGCGACGCTTCAAGGCGGCCGCGGTAACAGACTGAAGACCGTAGCCCAGTCGCGCCGCGACTGAGGCCGGATGCCAACCAGCCCTGCGGCATAAACATCGCCGCGTTCACCGCGGCCAGCCCCGCTCGCGGCGCGAGCGGGCTACATGACCGCAGACCAATTACCAATCAGGCGTGCTCCAGGGCCTGCTCGAGCACGGCGGGCAGCAACTCGATCGTGGCGGCTACCAGCGTCGCGCGCGTCTGCTGGCCCGGTTTTTCGGAAATCAGGATCGTGCGGCAGCCGGCACGCCGCCCGGCCTCGATGTCGGTCTCGCTATCGCCAACCATCCAGCTGGCACCCAGATCGAGATTGTGCTCGCGGGCGGCGGCCAGTAGCAGCCCCGGCTGCGGTTTGCGGCAGGTGCAGGTGTCGCGCTCATGCGGACAGCAGAACACACCCAGCAGCGGAATGCCCTGCGCGGCGAGCGCCGCCGTCAGATGCGCATGGATGGCCTCGACAGTCCGCATCGACACGATGCCGCGCGCCACACCGCGCTGGTTGGTCGCCACCGCCACCGCGTAGCCGCAGGCCAACGCCACCCTGGCCGCCGCCACGAATGCGGGCTGCAAGTGGAAATCCTCCAGCCGTTCGACATAGCCTGGCCCGGGGGATTGGTTGACAACACCGTCCCGATCGAAGAACACACAGCGGTTCACAGCGTAATCCTGTCCATGCCGCCCATGTAGGGCACAATCGGCACCGGCAACACAACGGACCCGTCCGCCTGCTGGCCGTTCTCGAGAATCGCCACCACCAGGCGCGGCAAGGCCACGCCGGAACCGTTGAGCGTATGCACGAACTGCACCTTGCCCTCGCCGTCACGGTAGCGGATCCCCGCCCGCCGCGCCTGGAAATCCTCGAAGTTACTGCAGGAGGACACCTCCAGCCAGTCGTTCTGGCCCGGTGCCCAAAGTTCGAGGTCGTAGCATTTGGCGGCCGCGAAACTGATATCGCCACTGCACAGCTCCAGCACACGATACGGCAGCCCCAGCCGCTGCAGCACGTCCTCGGCATTGGCCGTCAGGGCCTCGAGCGCCTCGTACGAGGTCGTCGGCTCGACAAACCGGACCATTTCGACCTTATCGAACTGGTGCACGCGGATCAGGCCGCGGGTCCCCTTACCCGCCGCCCCGGCCTCGCGCCGGAAACAGGGCGTGTAGGCGGTCAGCAGCACCGGCAAGGGCTGCTCGATGATCTCCTCGCGGAAATAGTTGGTCACCGGGACTTCGGCCGTCGGGATCATCCAGAGGTCATCTTCGACCAGGTGGTACATGTCATCCTGCATCTTCGGGAGCTGCCCGGTGCCGGTCATGCTCTTGGTGTTGCATAGCGACGGGGGCCAGATCTCGGTATAGCCGTGCTCGGTGATGTGCAGGTCGAGCATGTACTGGATCAGCGCCCGCTGCAGCTGCGAGCCGGCACCGATCAGCAGCGGGAAGCCTGCGCCGGTCATGCGCGTCGCCCGCGCGAAATCAAGGATGCCGAGGGATTCGCCCAGCTCGATGTGCGACTTCGGCGCGAAATCGAATTGCCGAGGCTCGCCCCAGCTCCGGACCACGCGATTGCCCGACGCGTCCGGGCCGACCGGGATATGCGGACAGGGAATGTTCGGGATCATCAGCACCCGCTGCTCAAGCTGCGCCTCGATCTCGCGCACCTGCGCATCCAGCGCGTCGATCTCGTCGCCGAGCGTGCGTACCTGCGCCTGGATGGCCGCCGTATCCTCGCCGCGCTTGCGTGCCTCACCGATGGTTTTGGAAATGCGGTTACGCTCGTTCTTGCGGGTTTCCGCCGCCGTCAGCCATTCGCGCCGCCGGGCATCCAGCTCCAGCACCCGGTCCACAACCGTGGCATCCGCCCCGCGCGCCTGCAGGCCCTGGCGCACCTCGTCCGGCCGCTCCCGTATCCGTTTCATATCCAGCATGATTCGCTCCTATAACTTCAATTCAAACCACTATATGTTTTGGTTTTATCTCTCTTTGAACACTCTACTGTCTGCCTATTTCGGTTGACGATAGCGGCGACGAGAACGGTTGACGATTCAAATGCCAACTCGTTTTCCGTTCTCGTCGCCGTTCTCGTTCACCGATCTCCCGTCTCCTTTTACCGTAACCGCATCCAGAACGCAAATGCTGATTTTCCTCTATTGATAAGCATCCGACCACCTGCTACATTACGACCAGCCATGACAACGCGAACTGCAAGAATCACGATCCAGGCCGGGGCGGAAGCCGGCAAGGTCTTCGACGTGCCGGACGAGGGTGTTCGCATTGGCCGGTCATCGAAGAACGACATCGTGCTGGCCGACCCGCTGCTCTCCCGCTACCACTGTCGCCTGTTCATGCAGGACGGTGGCCTGTGGGTGGTCGATCTCGGCAGCGCCAACCAAACGCTGCTCAATGACAAGCCCGTCACGGAAGCCCCCGTCCATACCGGCAACCTAGTCATGATCGGGGATACCGTGATCCGCGTGGATGACGATGGCCGCCCGGCCGCCACAGACGCGGCCACGGCGGTCGATCTCGGTTTCGGCGGAAGCGTCAGCACGCGCGTGCCTGGCCGCCGCCGCTTGCGTCCGCTGCCCATTGCGGTTGCCGCCCTTGTGCTGATCGCCACCGCCTGGCTGCTGCGTCCGACACCGACCGCCAAAAAGCAACCGTCGCGACCGGAAACCAGCACCGTGGCAGCCATCCCCGAACCGCAGACCCTAACGGTGATCTACGAGAAGGTCAACGCCACGCCGGCGAACATTTTCCGCTATGCCCTGAACATCGCCCCCGACCGCACGCTTGCGATTGCTGTCGACGATGTCACCAGCAACCGCAGCCTGGCCCGCGACAAGCAAATCAGCCCCGATGTCATCGACGAGCTGATCGCCTTCATCCGCGAGAGCGGTTTCGAACGGCTTGATCCGCTCTACCGCGGCGTCACCCCGGGACAGGTGACGGAACAGACCCTGACGGTGATCATCGGGCGCGACGCCCATACCGTGCGTGTCAGCAACACCAGTACGGCCCCGGACGTCTTCAACAACGTCTGCGCGAAGCTGGAGACGGTCGGAAAGGTGGAACTGGGGCTCTGGGCGATCCAGTATTCAACCGAGCAGCTCGTGGCCATGGCCGAGGA
Organism: uncultured Victivallales bacterium; assembly: GCA_964583785.1. Taxonomy (GTDB): domain Bacteria; phylum Verrucomicrobiota; class Kiritimatiellia; order UBA8416; family UBA8416; genus UBA8416. Next base: position 6,572 of record CAZOXS010000311.1, on the reverse strand, counting down.
AGCCATGCTGCAGGGCCGCAAGCTGAGCACCGAGCGGGAAGTCGCCCCGGGCAACCTGGCAGCCGCCATCTCCAGCCTGAACGAGGCGGAATGGCTGCTGGAGGCGGTCGAGGTCAAGCCCCCCTTCTTCCAGATCATCCTGGACACCCGACGCGAGGCCGTCGAAGCCCTGGCCAGCCGCTACGAGGAAATCAATTTCAGGGCCGAGCGCGCCGTCCGGCTGCGCGATTGGGAAACCGCCGCGGCCGAACTGCGCATGCTGCTCGACATTATCCCCGACCGCGAGGACACGCGGCACCAGGCCGCCCGCAAACAGTTGATCGAAGTCGAAGCCAGACGGAATCCCCCACGATGAAAAACAGCCTGCACAGCCATCCATTTGCGACGTTGGCCACCGCGCTGCTGGCCGCCATCATGCTCCCCGCCCGCCACCTCCCGGCCCAGTCGGCGGATCTCTATATCACCTCGGCCCCGCCGGGGGCGGAAATCACCATCAACGGCAAGACCGCTGGCATCACGCCGCTGACCCTGCCGACGGTTCCTCCCGGCCGGCTCCTTGTGTCCGCCGCGCTCAGGGGCTATCGCACGGTCTACCGGACACTGGAGATCGGCGGTGGCGAACGGCAGATCCTCGACTTGACACTGGAGCCCCTGAACGGGCTGCTGCTTGTCCATTCAACCCCGGAGGGGGCGGACATCGAGATCAACGGCGTCCACCGCGGCACCACGCCAGTCCTGGTAGCCGACTTGCCGTACGGCATCCACCGGGCACAACTCTCCAAATCCGGCTTCCTGCCACGCCAACTCGACATCGCCATCCACGACCGGACACCGCAACGCCTCCAGACGACGCTCACGTCCGACACCGCCACGCTTTCCATCAGAACCACCCCGCCGGGGGCGGAAGTCACGCTCGACGGCGTCCGTGAGGGCAGCTCCCCCTGCGAGATCGCCAATGTCCGTACCGGCGAGGTCAAGCTCGGCATCACGGCTCGCGGTCACCACGCCTTTGAAGAGACGCTGGCCCTGCAGGCAGGGGAATTGCGCGAGATCGATGTCGCGCTGCGCCCGGAACCCTCGACGTTGCGCATCACCACCACACCAACCGGGGCGCGCATCCAGGTGAACGGCCTGTACCGCGGCCGTTCCCCCGTGGATATCGCACCGCTGGCCGCCGGAACCTATACCCTACGCGCTGAACTTCCCGCCCACAATCCGGCGGAACGAACGGTCCGACTCGGACTCGGCCAGAACCAGGTCGAAGACCTTACGCTGACCCCCAATGCCGGACGACTGGAAATCACCACCGAACCGGCCGGGGTCAGGGTACTCATTGACGGCATGCCCGTCGGCGAAACGGAACCGGCGGCGGACGGCACGGATAAACTCTCGGCGTTGTTCTCCCTGCCACTGGTTCCCTCCGGTACACACGAGCTGACCCTGACCAAACCGGGGTACTACCCGCTGACCCAGCAAATCACCGTGGTGCGCAACGAGACGCTCACCGGTCACTTTCCCCTCGAGCGCCGGTTCATTCCCAATTGCCAGATCCAGACCCGGACGGAAGTCTACCGCGGGGTGCTGGTCGAGCGCAATCCAACAACCCTGAAACTGGAACTGCGCCCGGGCATCTTCAAGACCCTTCGGCTCGAAGACATCACCACCATCACCCCGCTGCTGACAGCCCCGCCGGTGACGGAGGGAACGGAGGACGCGGACAAACCATAGGATGAGCCGAAAAAAACGCCCCGCCGGTCAACGACCGGCGGGGCGTTAGGATTTTGTCACTCGTCAGCCGTCTCAGCCCTCGTACATGTCCATCCCCGCCAGCTTGGTAAGCAGGTCGTACTTGGCCGCGAAGAACTTGTCCGCCTTCTCAAGCAGCCGCTTTGAGTTCTCCGGCTTGCTCTTCGTCAGGATGCGGAAGCGGTTCTCCTTAAGCGCCGACTCGCTGAAGCTCATCGTCGGTGCCTTGCTGTCGAGCGTCAGCGGGTTCTTGCCCTGCTCGCGCAACTGCGGATTGTAACGGTAGATCGGGAAGTGTCCCGAATTGACCGCATCCTTCTGGTTGTCGAGCCCGTTGGTCATGTTGATCCCCTGCGCGATGCAGTGCGAATAGGCGATGATCAAGGAGGGGCCATCATAGGCTTCCGCCTCGGCAAAAGCCTTGACGACCTGGTTCGGGTTGGCACCCATCGCGACCTGGGCGACATAGATGTTGCCGTAGGTCATGGCGATCATGCCCAGATCCTTCTTCGACATCGGCTTGCCGGAGGCCGCGAACTTGGCCACCGCGCCCATCGGCGTCGATTTCGAGGCCTGACCGCCGGTATTGGAGTAGACCTCGGTGTCGAGCACCAGCACATTCACGTTGCGCCCGCTGGCCAGCACATGATCCAGACCGCCGTAGCCGATATCATAGGCCCAGCCATCGCCGCCCACGATCCAGACCGATTTCTTCACTAGGTAATCGGCTACGGAGAGCAGCATCTTGCACTCCGGACACTTGCAGGTCGCGAGCTTGGCCTTCATCTGACCGACGCGCTGGCGCTGGTCCTCGATGCCGGCCTGCGTCGACTGGTCCGCGTCGCGGATCGCCTTGAACAACTCCGTCGGAACCTCCTTGCAGGCGCACTCGCCGCCAAGGATCTTATCCACCAGCTCGAGTGCGTAGGCGTTGAACCGGTCGACCGCCAGACGCATGCCGAAACCGAACTCGGCATTGTCCTCGAACAGCGAATTCGACCAGGCCGGTCCGCAGCCATCCGCCCGCTTGGTATACGGCGTCGTCGGCAGGTTGCCGCCGTAGATCGAGGAGCAGCCCGTGGCGTTGGCAATCATCGCCCGATCACCGAAGAGCTGCGTCAGCAGCTTGACGTAGGCGGTCTCGCCGCAGCCCGCGCAGGCACCCGAGAACTCGAACAGCGGCTGGCAAAACTGGCTGCCCTTGACCGATTCGCGGTTGTACTTCGCCGGGGCGGTCTCGGGAATGTTCAGGAAGAAGTCCCAGTTGGCGCGTTCGCGCTCGCGGATCGGCATCTGCTCGACCAGCATGATGGCTTTGCGACCGGTCGGCTGCTTGGTCTCCTTGTCGCGCTCGGCCGCCGGGCAGCGCTGCACACAGGCACCGCAACCGGTGCAATCCTCGGGTGCGACCTGCACGGTGAACTTCAGCCCGGCCAGTTCCTTGCCCTTGGCTACCTCGCTCTTGAAGCCGTCCGGCGCGCCCTTGAGGGCCGCCTCGTCATAGGCCTTGATGCGGATCGCGGCATGCGGGCAGACCAGCGAGCATTGGCCGCACTGAATGCAAAGGTCCATGTTCCACTCGGGAATCTCCACCGCGATATTGCGCTTCTCGTATTTCGTGGTCGACGTCGGCCAGGTGCCGTCATTGGGCATCGCACTGACCGGCAGGCTGTCGCCCTTCTGCTGCATGATGACCGCGGTCACGTTCTTGACAAAGTCCGTCGCGGCATCCGAGACGGTCGGCGGCATCTTGAGCTTGCCGGCAACCTTGGCAGGCACCTCGACCTTCTCCAGGCGCGCCACGGCGGCATCCACGGCGGCATTGTTGCTGCGGACGATCTCCTCGCCCTTCTTGCCGTAGGATTTCTTGATCGCCTTCTTTAGCGCTTCGATCGATTCGTCCTGCGGCAGCACGCCGGAGATGTAGAAGAAGCAGGTCTGCATGATCGTGTTGATGCGGGCCCCGAGACCGAGCTCATGCGCCAGCTTGACCGCGTCGATCACATAGAACTTGATCTTCTTGTCGATAATCTGCTGCTCGACCTCATCCGGCATATGCTGCCAGACTTGCGAAGCCGCGTAGGGGCTCGCCAGCAGGAAGGTTGACCCCGGCTTGGCGTTCGAGAGCATATCATACTTCTCGAGGAAGCTGAAGTTGTGGCAGGCCACGAAATCGGCCTTGGTGCAGAGATACGGGCTGCGGATCACATCCGGCCCGAACCTCAGGTGCGACACCGTCATCGCGCCGGCTTTCTTCGAGTCGTAAACGAAATAACCCTGCGCGTAGTTCTCGGTATCCTCGCCGATGATCTTGATCGAGTTCTTGTTCGCGCCGACCGTGCCATCCGACCCCAGCCCGTAGAACATGCACTCGATGCGCTTGCCGGAATCGACCGTCCAGGCCGGATCAAACGGCAGGTGCGAGTTCGTCAGGTCATCCACGATACCGACCGTGAAGCGGTTTTTCAGCTTGACGGCACTGAGGCTGTCGAAGATGCCCTTGACCATGGCCGGGGTGAACTCCTTCGAACCCAGGCCGTAACGGCCGCCGACGATACGCGGGTAATGCACACCCTTGTAGGACCCGTCGGCCATCATCTCGCCGATCGCCGTGCGTACGTCGCCATAGAGCGGCTCGCCCAGGGAGCCGGGCTCCTTGGTGCGGTCGAGCACCGCCAGCGAGGTCACCGTGGCGGGCAGCGCGTCCACAAAAGCCTTGGCGTCGAATGGGCGGAACAGGCGCACCTTGAGCACACCGACCTTCCCGCCGCTAGCGGTCAGGAAGTCCACGACCTCATGCACCGTCTCGGCACCGGAACCCATGATCACGATCACGCGCTCGGCCTCCGGATGGCCGACATAATCAAAGAGGTGGTACTGGCGACCGGTCAGCTTGGCGAACTGGTCCATTGATTCCTGCACCATGGCGGGCGTGGCGTCATAGAACGGGTTGACCGTCTCGCGCCCCTGGAAATAGACATCCGGGTTCTGCGCGGTACCGCGCATGAACGGGCGATCAGGGCAGAGCCCGCGCTGGCGATGCGCGATCACGAGGTTGTCGTCGATCATCGAGCGGATCACATCCTGCCCGATCTCCTCGATCTTCTGCACCTCGTGCGAACTGCGGAAACCGTCGAAGAAATGCATGAAGGGAAGGCGAGCCTTCAGCGTCGCGGCATGCGAGACCAAGGCGAGGTCGGCGATTTCCTGCACACTGTTGGAGGCCAGCATGGCAAATCCGGTCTGGCGGACGGCCATCACGTCGGAATGATCGCCGAAGATCGACAATCCCTGGCAGGCCAGCGAACGGGCCGTCACATGGAACACGGTCGAGGTCAGCTCACCCGCGATCTTGTACATGTTCGGGATCATCAGCAGCAGCCCCTGCGACGCCGTGAACGTGGTCGTCAACGCGCCAGCGGTCAGTGAACCGTGAACGGCACCGGACGCACCGCCCTCGGACTGCAGCTCGGCAACCTCGGGAACCGTACCCCAGATGTTCTTGACACCGGCAGCGCTGAGCTCGTCGGCGGTCTCGCCCATGGGCGAGGAGGGGGTGATGGGGTAAATCGCGCAGACTTCGCTGCACGCGTGGGCGACAACACCGGCGGCGGTGTTGCCATCAACCATGATCATCTTCTTGGCGGCCATCTCGTGTTTCTCCTGACTTACTTGCTGATGAATTTGCGCACACTGTCAAGCTGTCCGGCACTGCCGAGCACCTGGTTCTTGTGGACGATGTACTTGGCGTATTCCGCCATGAAGATCTTGCCGGCCGGACGCAGGTCGAAATTACCCGGATCATCGCGGAAGCATTCGCGATGCACACGGCACCAGACCAGGCGACCGTCGGTGTCGATATTCACCTTCGTCACGCCCATCGTCGAGGCCTTCGTGATCTGCGCCTCGTCCACGCCCTTGGCACCCTTGAGCTGGCCACCGGCGGCATTGATGCGCGCAACCTCATCCTGCGGCACCGAGCTCGACCCGTGCATCACCAGCGGGAAGCGCGGCATCAGCTTGGCGATCTGCTCGATCACGTCGAAATGCAGCCCCTGGCCACCGGAAAACTTGTAGGCGCCATGGCTGGTGCCGATCGCGCAGGCCAGACTGTCGCAACCGCTGCGGGTCACGAATTCCTGCACCTGTTTCGGGTCGGTCAGCTTGGCATCGGCCTCGTCGACCGAGACGTGCTCCTCGACACCGCCGAGCTTGCCGAGTTCAGCCTCGACCGAGATGCCCTTGGCGTGGGCGCGGTCGACGACGCGCTTGGTAACCGCGATGTTCTCGTCGAAATCCTCGTGACTGGCGTCGATCATGACCGAGCTGTAGAAGCCGCTGTCGATGCAATCGTAGCAGGTCTGCTCATCGCCATGGTCCAGATGGACGGCGAATACCGCATCCGGGAAGATCTCGTCGGCGGCGCGGATCATCGCCTCGAGCAGGCGTGTGTCCGTGTAGCTGCGGGCACCCTTGGAAAGCTGGATGATGAAGGGGGCCTTGCTGTCCATGTTACCCCGGAAAAGGCCCATGATCTGCTCGGCATTGTTGATGTTATAGGCCCCGACGGCATACTTGCCATAGGCGTGTTCAAAGAGTTTCTGCGTGGACACTATCATGATTCGCTCCTCGTGTTTATAATGTGCCGGATAACGCTGTTGTCACCGGCGGTTAGTCCGAATTTTTATCAGGGAAAAACAGGGCTCGAACTCTAAACCCCTTACCCGGCAAAGTCAAACACGAATCGAAACGCTAAAAAACAGGGGAAAACAGGGGGGCATTGGGGGAGTAGGCACAACGAATCAGGAACGTAACGAATGAAATGC
>CAZOXS010000310.1:0-9213 GCA_964583785.1 uncultured Victivallales bacterium | reverse complement strand
TCATGTAAGCATTTGAGAGGAACTTGCAAAACCCCAGCGGACAGCGGGGCCGCTGTCCCTTCCATGGCGGAATCATTCGGAAACGGGAGGACCCGCGTCCTCGCGGACCGCAAAACGAAGAGGTTTTGCAAAAAGCTATTGAGAATGAATTTATTCGACGAACAATATTTTGAAGGTCGTTGCCGTCATGCTTGTTTCGGCCTGATCAGAGTCGTTATTTTAATATGCCTACTTGGCTTTCATTCGGTTGTATGCCGAGCAGGTTTTTTCTCCGCTGAGCGATTTGATAGCCCCAATCACCGTATATCCATAAACGTCTTGGAAGATGATGAGGGGCGGGTCAATTTAGAAATACAAAGGCAAGAAAAGAGGGTTGTCATGGTAAACGTAGGCTTAACCATGAGTGAATCCCACGCTTCTTTTACCAACCGCCTTGACATCTCATTATCATCCCTGTCGTCAACGACACAGAAATACGCTTTACCGACAGGAAAGAAACGAGATCGTACGCATGAGGCGACCATTGGACTGATGAGTGTTCGTAATGAGTTTGGGTATATGGCAACGCTTGAATTATGCCTTACTGACACAGCCTTGGCTTTTAGATGGCACTTGCAAGGGGATGGTGCCGCGACCATACTTGCCGATATGACAGCACTTTCGATGAGCGCAACTCGGGCAATTTGGGCATCTCCTTTTTCTTCCAGTTATGAGTGTTTATATCAAGCAATCCAGCCATCTGGTTTAAGCGGGTCTTACGTGCTACCCTTTCTGATTCAACAGACGAATGATGTTTGGTTGTTAATCACCGAATCGGGTGTAGATTCTGATTCGCGATCTTGCGGTTCACATCTTGGGTATTCTGCGACGTCAGGTATATTGTCACTTAAACTCGCTCATAGCATCAGCTCAAGTTACCCTTGGACGCTTCCTTGGCGCATATTTATTGTGTCAGAGGATGTTTCTGATATCGTTGAGTCAACTATTGTTGAAGATGTATATACACCTTCAGAATCCCTCGACTGGTCATGGGTAATCCCCGGTGTTGTGTCGTTTCCTTGGGCATCCGATACCGCGATTAACAACAAACCCGACCGCTTGAGAGCCTATATCGATTTTGCCGCTGAGATGGGTTGGTCATGGATTGAATTCGATTCTGGATTGGTGCAAAGTGATGGCGCAACAAGCCTGGATTATTGGATGACCGAGCCATGGGTTTTTGAAATCGTAGCCTATGCCAGATCGCGCGGTGTTGCTGTATATGGGTGGGATGATTATAACAAATTAGATACGCTGGAAGAACGAAATTTGCGGCTTCGTCGTCTAGCTGAACTTGGGTTCCAAGGAATCAAAGTAGATTATTTGAACAGTGATTCGTCTCTGAGATTTGCACAGCAAGAAGCCATCATTGAAGACTGCGCAAAGTACCGATTGATGGTAAGCTTTCACGGTTGCTCAATTCCCCGCGGGTTGCAACGGCGTTGGCCCCATGTTATGACCATGGAGGCTGTTCTTGGGGGTGAGTTTTATACATGGGCGGATCCTGTCAGTCATCCAACAGCCTCGCATAATGCAATTCTACCCTTCACTCGTAATGTTGTTGGCTCTATGGATTACACTCCTACTCGATTTTCTGCTCCTTACCGAGGTTCTCGGATAACAACGATTGGCCATGAAATGGCGCTGGCTGTCATTTTTGAATCAGGCTGGCAGTGCATGGTGGATTCCCCGGAGGTATATGCTGCCAAGATGGCCTCTGGCTTTCTTGCTGATCTGCCATCCTCATGGGATGACACCGTTTTCTTGTCAGGAATTCCGGGAGAATACGTTGCAATAGCACGCAGGAAAGGATGGAAATGGTGGGTTGCTGCAATAAACGGAAGCGCGTCCTTGTCGCGTGAATTTACCATTCCCACCGATTTCCTTATATCGAACCTCACATATGACGCAGAAATTTATTATGATGTGCCTGCGACGGGTGATGTTACAAATATTTTCATGACCGTTACGTACACCAATCTTTTGCCAGTGCATATTCCCCCATCAGGGGGGTGGGGTATGCGTTTGAGCGTTGTCCCAGTTGATTATGACGAGTGGGCGGAAACATTCGGCCTAACGAATGTGGAATCCAGCCGACAAGATATTCCCGCAGGAGCGGTTGATCGTAACGGCATTTCATATATGTTGGGTAAATCTCCGTACGAGTATAGCCAGGTTATTTCAACACGCAATATTGACATCCAAAATCGTGGGGTAACTAGTCTGCAATGGACACGTCCGGCAGGATATGCCGGTGCTTCTCCAATTCCGGAATTCTCACATGATTTACGCAACTGGTTTCGCGCGGACAACATTTTTAATTTTATCGTAAACGAAGATCTTCAAACAGGGAACGAAAAACTTGTACTCAAATCATTAAATTTGGAGGCACAATCCATGTTTCTTCGTCTTGTTAGCGATGACAATCCCCGAAAACAACCATTTCTCAGTCAATCCGATAATATGACGAGAGCAGGATGGTTGCCTATATACGCGAAAAACCCACATTTTGAGAATAACAGCCCACTGCCAGATCCCGGCTTTTTGATAGGGTTTCCCGATACGAATAGCTGGACAGGTGGAGGACTGATGGACTTGAGTAATCCCTCGGGCGTAAAGGATCGCAATTTACTGAACTTTTTTAATGAACCGACGCGGAAACGCCATCAAACCGTTGCCTGGTTAATGAGTACGGTCTCTCCCTTGAAGCAGTCGTTTCCTGAATATCTGCAACGTAATAGTAGATACCTAGTAAAGGCAACCATCGGCCACCGAGGAGACGATCCTGACAACACCGGATTTCCGAATGATTTTTCCGTACAGTTCAAAGCTGGCGATGTTCATATTCCGTGGACCAGCCAATCCTTTTATCGACCTGCACCGAATACATTCATGGATGTATTGCTTTATTTGGATGTGCCAGACGACGAAAGTGCTACAGGAATAGGATCTCAGATATCACTGGAGTTTCACTGCGCAAGTGCCGGTCAAGTTTTAATCGATGATATAGAGGTCTATCGGGAGATCTCTTATGAACATTGACTGGCAAAATGCTTAGAGATCTGGGACCAGAATAATTGTCGTTCCTGTCGCGATACGCCGATTAAAGCCGCCAGCACGATCCAAACGGTACCTGTCAATGTGGCACATGAGATCAAGTGGAAATATCCATCGACTTGCATGCTGTGCCTGATTGCATAAGTAATCGGCAGCAGTAATGCCGTCGTTAGCATCGGGCGCAGGATAGCCGCCCTGTAAAAGGCAATGAAGGGGATTTGGAAAACCTTGAGGCTGTATGCCACCAGTAGAGGACGCAGAACGGCGTTGGTCAGTACCGTCCCCAGCAATGCACCGATTATGCCGAGAGTCGTGAAACCAACGAAGTATATGGAGAGGCAAATATTCAAAAGGGCCGTGGTTCCATGAATAATCATCATTGTGTTGAGTTTGCGTGCCCCAAGCATCATCGGCCATTGCATGGATGCTGTACATGCAAAAAAGTCAGCCACGGCCCATAATTGGATCACCGTGGCGACGGTGCGGTAACTTGTCCCCAGCTCATTTCCTAACCATAAGGCGCAAAAAGGGTCCGCAAAAACCAATAGACCTACGCAAAAAAGAGAACCGATAAGCAGGGTGAAACGGGTTCCTTCGATCAGCATTTGCTGCTGTTTTTGCAGGGCGTTCTCAACGTGCTGGCGGGTGGCCAGTGGCGCAAGCTGGGCGGACAAGGTCAGCAGAATCGGGCGGACAAGCCCGGCCAATTGTCCTCCGGGTGTGTAAAGTGCCACCCCCGCCGGACCGAAAAACCGGGAGATCACCAGCGGATCGGATCGTTCAGCCACCAGGTTTGTCAATTGCAGCACATAGACCTTCCACCCGAAGTGCAGGAGGGAGGCGGCTGATTCGCGGTGGACATGTTTCCATGAGAGTTGCAGCCAAGGGGTGGTCTTGTGCGCCGCCGCCACGTAAAGCAGCAACGTCAAGCCCTGGCCTGCAAGGGTGACGAACACCCAGCCCATCAGCCCGTTCTCCACATTGCTTAGCACGACAAGGAGAGTGATGCCCGTGACGATCCTGCAGCCTGCCTCGATATGGTTGCGCAGGTCGAAACGGTTGACGCTGATGATGGCGGCCGGAAACGCGGCACTGGCAAAGGATAGCAGAAATGCCCCGGTTCCGTAGATCCGAATGGCCTGGATGGCCATGGGTCGCAAGGGTTCTGGCACGTTGAAAAAGGTGATCAGTGCAGGTGCCAGGATCACGCAGGCCGTGGCGACGGTGCAACCAATCAGCAGGCACAGCAGGAATCCGGTGCTGGCGAGTTCGTTGAATCCCTTATGATTATGCCGTGCCGCCTGTTCCGCCAGCTCGCGACTAAGCGCCTGGCGCAGCCCGAGATCCGCGACTTCGGCAAAGCTGTGCAAGACCATCAGCAGTCCGACAATCCCGAAGCCGCTCTGGCCGAGTTGCCGGAGCAGGAAGGGGACCATGATAAAGGACAAGGCGGAACGCGCCAGCACGGAACCCCATCCGGAAAGGGTGTTTAGGACGAGCTGCTTCGCGAAACTTTTCATCCGGCAGCCCCAGGCACCTTGAGCAAGGCGATGATCGATGTGCAGCGTCCGGGCCAGAGTCGCGACAGGATCTGCAAGTTGAAGCACTTGGCGGCGTCGGCACCAAACCAGCGGGCGATTCTGCTGCTGACCGACGGCATAATCGTCATGTCGTTGGTGAACCCGATCAGTTCAAGGCCGCAATGGGTTTCCGCCAGATTGCGGAGCGTTTCGCGGTCCCACCCCTGCAGATGGCCTTCGTTGACCTGTTCCGGCTTGCTTGTATTCCACTTCTGGAAACAACGCAAATTCGGAACGGCGATCAGGACATAACGACGGGCGACTCTGCGCATGGCACTAAGCAAGCGCTTCGGGTTCTCGACATGTTCCAGCACGTGGAAGCAGGAGATGACATCCGTGCTGGCATCTGGCATGTTGGCAAGGTATTCGTCGGGGGAAATGAGCATTGCCTTACCATAGCGCCTGGCAAGTTTCACGCAGTGGGCATCCATATCCACGCCGGCCACGCTGAACCCGGCTTTTGAAGCCATTGCGAGGAATTCGCCTCGGCCACAGCCGAAATCGAGCAATTCCCAACCGCTGGGTTCCTGAATGTTCTTTAGCAGCAACTGCAAAGCCCGTTCCTTCCAGTAGTGCTCATGATACCAGCGGCTGTCCGTCGCTTCGTCCGCGTCATAGGGCAGATGTTTTATGGTCATGCGTATTCTTCTCCGGGATCGCTCCAGCCTTGCTATTTAAGCCTGACTTTACTATGAGTTTAGCGGCTGGATGGCAAGCAATAAAGTTCTGACCGGCGCATAGGTGCGAATGATTACCGTTATTTCAACAACACAAGGCGATGGGCACGGCGCGGAGGCGGTGCTATGCGAGCTGCTGTCGGCCTGGCCTGCGGATGGGCTCCCGCTACAGATCGCGGCCCCACAAGGATCGCGGGTACTGGCTTGTGCCGGGGAGCGCGGGCTGGCCCTTCTGCCTCTTTCCGATGGGCGTGACGCCTTGATCCAGAACGTAAGATCCATCCATAAGGCGTTGTGCGGTGGTCATGACATGTCGCTGGTGCATGCGTGGTCGGCAAGGGCGTTCGAATTTGCCTGGTTTCTAAAGCGGTGGCGGGGAATGCCGGCCTCCGGGACCTTGCATGACCACCCGTGCGCCCGGTTTCATGGAGGCATCCGCCAGCGGATCATAGGCTATTGCGCCAATCATATGGATGCACTCGCCGTGGTCAGCGAGGCCGTGTCCTCGGCCTGCAAGGCGGAACAGTGGCAGGTGCCAGTGACGGTGATCCGGAACGGCTTGAGCGAGTGTCCGCCAGAGCCTGTGGAGAGCGCATCACAACGACTGAGGATAGGATTCCTTGGGATGTATACGCACTGGAAAGGTGCCGGTATTGTTGCGGATTGGATCGGGCGACAAGGCAGACAGGATGGCGTTGTTTGGAAGCTTTACGGAGCTCCCTCGTTGTCGCTGCAGGCGTTATTCCAGCCGCTGGCAAATCGTTGGCCGGATCGCGTAAGCATCGAGGGGAGGAAAACGACGGCGGAAATCTTCAGTCAGATTGATGTCCTCGTGCATGCTTCAACCCAGTTTGATCCTTTGCCCACGGTCCTGATCGAGGCGGCACGGGCGGGAATCCCCTGCGTGGCGTCCTGCCTGGGTGGCGCTGCCGAGATTGTCAATGATGGGGTGACAGGGTTTCTGTTTGATCCCGTGCAACCGGCATCGGGATGGGATGCACTCAATCGTTTGATTGCCGACGCCCCGCTTAGGTGCGCCATGCGGGCTTACGCCCGCAAACATTATGAGCAAAACTTCCGAGCAGACCGGATGGTTGCAGATTACGAGGCGTTCTGGAAGCATCTGCTGGCCCGATCGGCGGGGAAGGAATAATCGTGTCCTCAAGAATTCAAACCGTTATCGTACTTTGTGTTATGCTGATGTTGTATGCTGTCGTTGCCAGTATGGGGCGGGTCATGCTGCTGATGCCTTTGATGTTCATTCCCCTTTTGATTTTCCTGCTGACGCGAAGAGATGTGCTGTTTATCATGATCTGCGTGCTTTATTACAGCACCTTGCGAATTCCCATGCTGGCGGGGCAATTGGAGCTATACCACATCGCGGTTGCGCTATTCATCGTTTCTTCGCTGGGTGGATACGCCGTCCAAAAGCGCTCTCTTAAAATCAACCTCCCCGTGTTCTTTGCCATCGCCTTCGCGATTGTGATTGCTTACACCATGAAGTTCAGGGGCTCGGGGTTTCGCCTGCTTGGCAGTCCCCTGTGGGGGGGGGTGCGCTATGTCGAAATTCTGCTCGGGCTCGGACTGTTTATTGTTTCGGATTCGATCCACCTGTCGCTGCGTTGGTGGAAAACGGCACTCGTCGGTATGCTGACCGTCGGGGCGCTGCCCGCCCTTGCCGAAGTGGCGTATGTCTATTCGAAAGGCGCAACGGTGTTTGTCTATTATTTACTGCAGCCCCTTGGTCAGACCGGGACAACGATGCAACGCATGGAAAGCGGTCGCATGGTCCGGTTCTCGATGATGCTACAGGTTTCGCACATCTACCTGATCCCCTTTTTATTACGCAAAGCCGGGAAGAGCCTGCCCTTTAAACAGCTTGGATTCATTATGCTGGCCATCGTTCTAGGGGGATTTTCCGGTCATCGGATGGTTTTGCTGAATGTGGTTCTGTATATCTGGATGTACCGGTTTCTCTTATCCAAGAACCGATTGGTGTACGGGATGATCTCGGCAGTGCTGACTGCGTCTGGATTGTTTGTTCTGGGGCAGGCGGCCATACTTTTCCCTTTGAGCATTCAGCGCATGTTCTCGATCATACCGTCTGCCAACATTTCCCTGGAGGCTGATGTGGACGCCTTTTCCACCTGGAGTTGGCGTATTTTGCTCTGGAAGGATACCCTCGCGGAGATTCCCAAATATTTCTGGCTTGGCAAGGGATTCGCCTACTCCGGGGAACTCGAGATGGCTCTTGATGTGCGTCGATTATCGAATTACGGTCTCTGGTGGGCGAAGGTGCAGAGTGCCTACCATCAGGGAGTCCTAAGCCTGCTGGTTGGACTTGGGCTGCCCGGTCTTTTGACAGGCATCGCCTTCCTGGTATCGCTGTGTCGCCGACATTACCGCTTCTGGCGGCAAAAGCTGGTTTCTCCGGAATTTGCACCCTTGCACTATGCGTTGCTGGTGCTCCTGTTAATCGAAACCGCCATCTACTTCCTCGTTTATGGCGATGTGTTTGTATCGTTTCCGCGTTTATGCTTGATCGGCGCTATCACCGAAGGGGTGTACCGTTCTGGTCGGCTGGAAAATCAACCGGTCATGGCAACAGGTGAAACTGGAGTGGCGGATGAAAAGAGTTGACGCGAAGCCCACGAACTCCGCGCTTCGCGTGGCCTTTGACACGAACTGCCTGTACACGACACGCGCGGGAACCGCCCGTTATACACAAGGGCTGCTTGATGGGTTTCGTGCCATGGGGGCTGCCGCCCCGGATATCCGCCCCCTGGCCTGGCCGGTCGGGAATTTCGACTACAAACAGCCTCTGCGCGCACTTAAAACCGCTTATCGCGAATTGATCTGGTGCCGCACTTCCGCCGCCCTTGCGTTAAGGCGTATGGATTGTGACTTGTTGCACCGAACCTCACGATTGGATTTTGATTTGCCTCGCGGGCTTCCCTGTGTCTATACGCTTTATGATTTGGCGGTGATGCGTCATCCCGAACGGTTTCGTCGCTGGCACCGTAGGGCCAGTCTGCGCTTCTTGGGGAATCTTGAAAATATGGATCGGATTATCTGCATCAGTCAGTTCACGGCAGATGAAGCGATGTCGCTGCTTTCGATTCCTTCCCATCAACTTGACGTGGTCTATTGCGGCTCGCATTTGGCGGAACGATTTCCAGATGGAACGTTGGGGGACGAGCTGCCTACGCTGCCCTCCGAGTTTTTTTTGTTTGTAGGCTCGCTGGAACCGGGAAAGAACCTTGCGCTGCTAAAGACCGCTTACCAGATGGCGCGGCAGACGGGGCATCCTTTACCCCCCCTGGTGATCGCTGGCGCACGCTGGGCTGGCGTTGCCAGTGAAGGATCACCTCCTGCGGGATGGACCTATCTTGGGCGGGTCAGTGATGCTGTTCTTGCCGCGCTCTATCGCCGGGCGGTGGCTCTGGTCTTTCCCAGCAAGTATGAAGGATTCGGCCTGCCGGTCATTGAAGCAATGTCGCTAGGCTGTCCCGTAATCTGCTCGCGTGTGGCAAGCCTGCCAGAGGCGGGTGGCGAAGCGGCCTGCTACTGTGCTCTGGAGCCGGGCGATTATCTGCAAGCCATGCGCCGGGTGCTGGCGGATGCGTCCCTGCGCGATGCGATGAAGGCGGGGGGATTCAACCATGCTGGAAAGTTCTCGTGGCGTCGCTGTGCTGAGGAAACCTCGGCGGTTTACCAAAGCCTTTAGCTCCTTAATCGCAAATTGTTTGAGTAAATGAGTCGATAATATAGCATGGCGTATCGCCAATTCCAAGCGTTGTAAGTGTTCAGTGTTCAGGGGTTCAGAGTTCAGGCAATATTTTGGGAACCAACGACCATTT
>CAZOXS010000309.1:0-5178 GCA_964583785.1 uncultured Victivallales bacterium | reverse complement strand
GCCTGTTCGGCCCCCTTCGCCATCACGGCGGACAGCCGGTGCTGTAGACGGGCGCGCTCCTGTAGCGGTGTCACCAGGCGCAGCAGGGAGACCAGCAGGGCTGCCAACGCCACGGCGATCAGGCTTCGTCGCACGAACGGGAAGCGCAATATGATACAGCAGATGTTCATGGTTCAACCCCCTTCACGGACGTCGCGGTTACCATCGGTAATGGTACCAGCTCCGCCTCGATCTCGAACGACAGCACATCCGCCCCCTCTCCCGATCCATCGGCAATCGTGATGGTGCGGGCATGCGCGATCAGGGGCGTATCCTCCAGGCGCATCGCATACGAAGCCAGTTTCGAGCGCTGCAAGGCAGGATCGCCATCGACCACACCGCGGATATTCAGAACCGCCGTCGTCCTGGCACCCCCCCGGGAGGAAGCATGTGCGGACTGGCGGGCGGCCTCGCATACCCCCGCCGCCGTAAACGTGACGCCTGAAAGCCGGACATCCGGCAACAACTGTTCCGTCAGCGGGCGGAACACGGCAAAGGGCAGCCAATGCGCGGCCAGGCGCTTGAGCAAGAGGCCATCCGCAATAGCCTTGTCGGCCATGGCCGCCAGCATCGCCTGATCCACCGACGATAAAAACGTCGCCAACCGTTTCTGCTCGGTATCCAGACGGCACTGCAATTGCACGTTGCCATACCCGCAGACACTGTGCGCCACATGCAGCAGAGCCACGACCAACGCGATCAGCAGCAACATCAGCGCACTCCAGCGGGCATGTCGCACCCGGGTCTCGCGTTCGCGGCGGGTATATAGCAGATTCGGCATTTGCTCCCGCCGGGAAAGCGCCGCGCCCGCTGCCAGGGCCATGCGGTCGGCCACGGTATCCTGTGCAAGACCGGTGTCCGAATAAACCAGATCCGGGGAAAGGGAAGCGGGCAGCGACACATGTTGAACGGCCAGCCCCAGCCGCTCCTCCAGCAGGGATCCGAACGCGCCGATCCCGGCCATCGCCCCCATGACATGCACCCCCTCTACCGCCTCCCCCGCCTGTTCATTTATATAAACCGACAGCGATAGCTCGATCTGCTGCAGGATTCGCTCCAGGACATCGCGAATATGCCGATCGACAGCATCTGGGGCGGGGGCCGACAAGGCGGCGTCGATGCGCTTGAGCGCCTGCGCCTGCGTCAGTCCCGGAACATGATCCGCAACCGCCCCCAGAAGGGCATTCATCCCCGTTTTGAAAAGGCGACAGGCATGTACCCGTCCATCCTTGGCGACAAGCAACGTCGTGGCCTCCGCCCCGGCAAAGACACACAGGCTGGCGCCACTACTGATCGTCCCCTCCTGCCGGACCAGGTTCCGCATTGCAAAGGGAGGAATCACGATGCCCGCCGGGTGGATCTGGGCACGGCCAAGCAACGCGCCAAGCGCCGCGACTTCCTGCCGCGGTGCCGTGTACGCCATGACATGCATCTTGGCGCTCGCGGAGGGACCCGCAACCATTTCCACGTCGTAGTCGAACAAGGTTTGCACCGCGACAAACGGCAAGTCCTTGCGAAACGCCCAGTAGACCATGTCATCCACGGCACCGGCGGCGACAGACGGCAGCTGCAGATAACGGACCTGCAGGCCTGGAAGACCGTCCGAAACCCAGACCGGCAGATGCCGGTAGCGCGGGCAGAACGCCGCCAGGCGATCCTTCAGAAGATGCTCGAAGCCCACCGTATCGGGAGCGGTACCCGCCGGATAGGCGAACTCCGCGCATCGGACGACGCGTCCACGGTGACACTCCGCCAAGCGAACCGCATCGCTTTCGATGGCGACCCCGATGGCCCTCGACCCCCTCATGCTGGGCATCGGTTTCAGCATAGCCCAACCTCCGCTCTGGTCCACATGGCCTTCATGGTGAATCTCCCGTCGCGGCGCTCGCCTGCTTCAATTCCAGCCGCTCCGCGATAAAATCGCAGGAATTCGCCTTTTTGATGTTGCCGGCCGCACGCTGGACCTTGGCTAGGGCGCGCAGCACCGGAATGGCCTGTGGCGACTCCTGGCGGCCATGCTGTTTCAACAACCGATACGCCCGTGCGAGCAAGGCTTCGGACTCCGCCAGACGCCGCCCATCCAGCAGAAGCAACGCCAGATTATGAAGAGGGGCGACCAGATCGAGGGAATCCGCGTCGATTCGCGGGCCGCTTAGCGGATGGGCCCGTTTCGGTTTTGGTTCCGCTTCCAGATCCTCATAGATCCGGATTGAACGACGGTAAAGCGCCTCGGCCTCGTTCGCGCGCCCGAGACTGCCGAGCGCCGTTGCCCAGCCGTTGAGTACGGACGCCAGCCGGGGATGCGAGGTGCCGGCCACCGTTTCAAACAACGTGGCCGCCTCACGGTAACGATCGGCCGCCACCGGATCACGCCGCAGCAGCAGGATGTCCCCGAGATTCTGCAGCAGCGTCCCGCGTGCGGGGTGCCGCAGGCCGAAGTTCGCCTCGATGCTTTGCAACGCCCGCTCGAATAGCGCCTGGGCGATTTCCAGCCGCCCCTCCCTGGCCATCAGCAGCCCGGCATCATTCAAGGACCAGGCCAATGCCGGCCCCCGTGCGTCAGCCTCCGCCAGATGCTCGCGCATCGCGCTCTCGGTCCGGATCAAACGCTCCTCGTCCAGCAGCAGAGACACCTGCTCAAGCTCGTCCTGTAGACGGGCGATCAGGAATTCAGGCTCGACCGCCGGGGCGTCCGCCCCCGTCTGCGCGCGGCCGACCTCCAACACCAGCAGCCCGACCCCCAGCGCCACGACCACCGCGCCGCGCCGCCCCAGCCCGCGAACCCCGTATTGATGCGTGGCCATCATGCCCCCCTCGACGCCAGTTGAAAACATACAGATCGATTACAACCCCGCCAGCATCCGCTCCAGCTCAGGCCGACGCGGCGAGACTTCAAGCGCGGCATGGCGATCCAGGTTGCCCGACAGCACATGACGGGCCAGCGATGCATTCATGCTGTTCATGCCCTCCGCCGAGCCGGTCTGGATCACCGAGTAGATCTGCTGCAGCTGATGTTCACGGATCAGGTTGCGTATGGCCGGCGTGACCACCATGGTTTCATAGCACAGCACGCGCCGACTGCCGTCGGCCGTCATCATCAGCATCTGGGAAATAATGCCGTTCAAGACCATGGAAATCTGGGTGTAGATTTCCTGCTGGTGCCCCGGCGGAAAGGCATTGACCATGCGCGAGATCGCCTGCACCGTATCCTGCGTATGCAGGGTGCCGAGCACCAGATGACCGGTTTCCGCCAGCGTCAGGGCCAGATGCATGGTTTCCATATCCCGCATCTCACCGACCATGATAACGTCCGGCGACTGCCGGAAAACATCGCGCAGCGCCGCCGCGAAGGAGGGGGCATCCTCGAATATCTCACGCTGTTCGATCGTGCACTTTTCATGATGATGCAAATACTCGATCGGATCCTCCAGGCAGATGACATGCGCATGCCGGCGATGATTGATATGATCGATCATCGCCGCCAGCGTGGTGGATTTGCCGCTGCCGGCCGCCCCGGTCACCAGCACCATGCCGCGCGGACGCATTGCCAGATGCCTCGTCACCTCCGGCGGCAGTCCCAGCTCGTCGAAGGAAGGCACCGCATAGGGGATGTACCGGGCGGCCATCGCATAGGAACCGCGCTGCCGGTAGATATTGAACCGGAAACGGCTCAACCCCGCAAAGCCCTTGGAAAAATCAATGCTGGATTTCTTTTCCAGCAGCCGTTTCTGCGAGTCGGACAGGACCGACATGCACAACCGCTCGGTATCCTCGGGCCGCATCACGGCGCTGTCGACCGACTGCAAATTACCCAGGAGCCGGATCTGCGCCGGCGTCCCGACCGTGATCACCAGATCGGAGGCATTCTTGCGACACGCCACATCCAGAAGTTGTTCGATCGTCTTCACGGCACGAAACTGACACATTCGTCCCGTCGTGCCTAGTCGGTCAATCGCGCGACTTCATGTCAGGGTGGGCCACAGGGTGTTGTAGGGCATTTTACCGACAGCATTTCCCCTACCCCGTCAAGCCGTGCTGGAACGCATAGCGCGTCAACTCGACGTTGCTGGTCATGCCGGTCTTCTCCGCGATGCGGGTGCGGTAAGTGCCTACCGTTTTCTCGCTGAGCGCGAGATCCGCGGCGATCTGCTTGACGGTATTGCCGCTGGCGATCAGGCACAGCACCTGCAGCTCGCGCGGCGAGAGCGTCTCGTGCGGCGCGCACGGCTGTTTGCCGTTCAGGGCGTCCGCCAGCGCTTGCGCGAGCGCCGGGGTAACGTGCTTCCTGCCATCCAGGATATCCTTCACCGCGTCCACGAGCTCATCGCTTGCCTGACTCTTGTTCATGTAACCGGCGGCACCCAGCCTGAACGCACGTACCGCGAACTCCTCCTCCGGGTACATGCTGACGATCAGGATCCGGGCTGACGGGCGTGTCCGAAGCATGTCTTCCAGCACATCCAGACCGCCTCGCCCTGGAATATTGACATCGAGCAGGACAAGGTCCCACTTGCGCCGATCGAATTCCCGGAGCGCCGTCGACGAATCGGCGGCTTCACCGAAAACCGCGCCAGGATAGGCGTCGGCAAGGATCTCCTTGAGTCCGCGCCGCACGAACGGATGATCATCGACCACCAGGAACCCGACAGGCTTGCTTTTTGTTTTTTTCATGATTCACCACCCACCGCCAACGGTATCGGCAGCGTGACCGTCACCAGCGTGCCGTGCCGCTTGCCGCGCTGGAAACGGATCTGGCCACCCAGCGCGGCGGCACGCTCGGTCATGCCCAGCAAGCCGAGCGAGGCCGGATCATCAATGAATTTGAGCGGGATGCCCGTGCCGTTGTCATGCACGCGCAACACGACATTACCATCCCCGATCCCCATGCGGACGCCCGCGCGGGTCGCACCGGAATGCCGCGCGATATTGGTGAGACATTCCTGGCATATTCGGAAGAGGCCCATGGCCGCTGGCGGCGGCATGGCCGGTAATGCATCGGTCAGGCTTGTCCTGCACACGATGCCGGAACGCGCCTGGAAACGACGGATCTCGGAGCGAAGCGCCGCCGCCACGCCGAAGCTGTCCAGCAAACTGGGCCGCAGCGAGGCGGAAAGCTCCTGCACGCTGACCATCGTGGCA
>CAZOXS010000308.1:0-2706 GCA_964583785.1 uncultured Victivallales bacterium | reverse complement strand
ATAAGGCCGGGCAGCGCGCGGTCCCAGCCACATATCCCAGTCGAAATTCTTAGGGGGCATTTCCGGCTTCATTTTCCCGATTCCATTGGGGTACATGTTGCTTATCCGTGCGGCACGCGCCACCGAAACTTTGCCTATTCTGCCTTCCGGAATTGCCTTTGCCAGTTTTTGGTACACCACCGAACCTCGCCGGTTTAAACCTACCGCAACAACTTGCTTGCTGGCTGCCTGTGTTTCCATCATTTTACGTCCTTCAACAATGGTCTGTGTCAGTGGTTTTTCAACATAAACGTCTTTTCCGGCCTGAATTGCCTGAATGGTTTGCAACGCGTGCCAGTGGTCGGGTGTTGCAATACAAACTGCATCAATGGTTTTGTCTTCCAGTAACTTCCGGTAGTCGGTGTAAATTTTTGGCTGAACCGGGAATTTCTCGCCCATTTGAGGAATTTGGCCGGGCATCATTTCCAGGTAGCGCGGTTCCACTTTGCTCCGGTCGCGCAGGGTGTAAGGTTCGTAAATGTCGCACAGGGCGGCCACTTCGCAATCGGGTTGCTTCATAAAAATATTAAGCAACTGCGAACCCCGGTTGCCAATGCCGATAAAACCCATTCGGATTTTATCGTTCGAACCAAAAATTCGCGAAGTCTGTGCAGAACCAAAAGCCTGTAGTCCAACGGAAACGCCTGCCACGGCAGCAGCACTTTTCGATATAAATTCACGGCGGGTGTCTTTTTTCATTGGTTTAAATTTTTAATTTCATCGAAATATTTTAGTTTTTCCTTTTTCGTTCCAACTTCTTTTGGGCTTTTTCAATGCTTTCAATAAATTGCTTTTCAACTTCCGAAAGTTCTTGAAGGGATTTCTTCTGATAATTTTCGTATTCTGCAAGCGCTTTTTTTTGAATCGAGGTTATAAAATGTGGTTTGATATTGTTTACCATCAGAAGCAGTTGTTCGGAATTTCCGAACAACTGAATTTTGTTTCAATTCACCTTCATCGAAAATGTGTTTAATATGCTCGCTAATATTTGATTTTGATGATTGGAAAATTTCAATCAAATCGGCCTGTGTGAGCCATACCGTTTCATCCTCAAGCCGAACCTCAATCTTGGTTTGTCCATCTTCGGTTTTGTATAAAAGTAATTCTGAATTCGGTTTCATTAGGTTTATTGTAGTTTTTTACAGCTATATTCAATCATTATTTAACACCATTATTCAATTGGTTTGGCTTTGAATGAAAGTGGTTAAATTACGAAAATACCGTTGATTTATAAAGGGGAACATAAAAAAAGAGATGTCGAAACCGGCATCTCTTTTTCAACTGAAATCAATCACTTTAAAAACTGAAATTAACTCCACCAAAAACTGTTGTTCCGGGCATGGTGTAATACCGGTTCACCTCGTAAGTTTGATTTAACAAATTCTCGGCGCTGACATAAAGGTTAAGATTTTTAATCAAGTTATACTGGATTTTTGTATTCAGTAATGTGTAGCTTTCCATATTTACCTTCGGCGAAGGGTCGTTGTCGAGATTTGTAATTTGCTGAATGTTTGCGGTTAGTAAAAGTTTCTTCAACCTGTAATTTGCATTAAGGTAGAGGTGGTGTTCGGGTGTGGCATAAACCGGATTTTCCATGTGAATATAGCTGTAAGTGGCATTCAGTGTCAGGTTTTTGGTTGCTTCGGCATTGATGGCAACTTCAATTCCTGTGTTATTCACTTCTCCTGAATTTTGCAAACCCTGGTTTGGAACAGTAACAATCAGGTTGTCGCCATTAAGGGAGTAAACTGTAAGTTCAGTACTCAATTTATTATTGAAAAAAAGTTTTGAAATACCGGTTTCGTAACTGATTATGGTTTCGGGATTGAGGTTTGGGTTGGGCCCCCACAAAAACAGCTCGCGGATGGTTGGGCTCCTGAACCCCTTGGAAATATTTCCTTTCCAGGTAGTCAATTCTCCCAGTTTCCAGGCAAAACCTGCCGAGGGAATCCACTGGTCGCCATACTCGCTGTGGTTTTGGTAGCGCAACCCGGCATGCAAAGTAAGATTTTCGGCTAAAGTTTGCTGAACGAAAAGGTAGGTGCCAAATTCGGTTACCGTGGTGTCGGCAAAAACGATTCCCTTTCCGCCCATCGCTTTCAGGTTTTCGGCCATTCCTCCGTATTGGGTGTGGTCAATTCCGGCAGTCAGCGAGTTACCATTGAAAAGCTGAAGTGATTCGTAAAAATTAATACCGAAATTGTTGTCGAGTGAATGAAACCCATCCGTAATATCGTGCTCTCCAAAATTGTAAAAAAACTTAAACGCACCCGATGCTTTTTCAAATTCGTTTTGCAAGGTAAAAGCGCCGTAACCACGCAAAATATCAATGGTTTCGCCCACTTTGGCGTTGATGGTGTCGGGGCCGGGGTCGGCAGCTTCGTAGGTAGCCAAACTAAAATCAGCAGTGGCATAAAAATGCTCGTTAAAACTGTAGCCCAGTTTTGTGTATCCGTTGGTAATATTAAAATCGGAATGAGACCGGTGTCCATCGGTTTGGTCGTGGTTTCCCGAAATAAAAGCGCTGAACTTTTCTTTTCTGTAGCCAACCGAACCCATATATTTTTGGGTATTATACGAACCGTAAGAAACTCGTGCATTACCGTGAATGCCTTCCTGTGTTTGCTTTTTGGTGATGATATTGATTACACCGCCCATGGCATTTGT
>CAZOXS010000307.1:0-3681 GCA_964583785.1 uncultured Victivallales bacterium | reverse complement strand
GAGGGCATCGTTCCGGTTGTACTCCTTCTCGATCGGGTTTCTCGACATATCCTCCAGATCAGGCAACGCCGAGCTTGCAGCCGTTCCATAAGCCGAAAGCGCCTTGATTGCGTATTGGCGCACCTGCGGGTGCGGATCCAGCAGGCGTGCCTGCAAGGCGGGCACGGAAACGCGGGCATCCGCCAGCCCGGCAAGCTTGCCGATGGCGGAAACAGCCAGACGTCGCACCTCGCCCGAGGGCTTGCCGAGCAAGTCGATAAGCTCGGCCAAGCCTACAGGCTCCCCTGCCCGCCCGAGCTCAACAGCCCGGGCGGACAGGGTTTTCTCAATGGCTCGATCCATAGTTCCTCAGATTTTCTCAATCAGTTCAACCCCCGCAGGCGGCTGCCCCACAGTAACGGTGTAGTCGGAGAAGGTGCGCGGGGGCGCATCGCCAAGCCCGGCATTCTTTTTCACCTTAACCAGATCGAACAGCTTCTGGGCCGGGGCATTGCCGAGTTCGCTTTCGTGCTTGAACACGATCAACTTGCGCGGTGCCATCTCGCCACGGGCGGCAGACCGATCATGATCGAACATGTTGATCAGCGCATCCCAGAACAGATTCAAATCCTCTTCCGAAAACCCGGTCTGCTTGGCCAGCGGTGCGGAAATAAATCCATGCGCCT
Organism: uncultured Victivallales bacterium; assembly: GCA_964583785.1. GTDB lineage: Bacteria > Verrucomicrobiota > Kiritimatiellia > UBA8416 > UBA8416 > UBA8416. The sequence continues at coordinate 3,016 of CAZOXS010000307.1, read as the reverse complement.
CGTAGAGTCCGTAAGGGATGGTGAACTTACGCCCCATGGTACGATTGTCACCACCTTGCTTATCGGCCTCTGCCTGCGTTGCCACAGCCATACGTGTAATGGAGTGCTCACCGCTGAAAATGCGATCAATGCTTCGGGCAAAGCCGAACTGAACAGGGCCACGAACTTGACCACAATTGAATTCCTTTAGCGACATAACCGCGCCAAAGGTGCGAATGTCGAAGAAATTCTTGCACATCCAGTCTTTGGCCTGCTCAATAGTCGTCTTGTTCTCCTTCTCACCATCCGACAAAGCCTCATATGCTTTTTTCTGCTGATTAGTTAGTACCGCCTTCTCCTTGACGTAAATCTCGAATGGCGGCTCCTCATGCTTTACAAGGGTAACAAAGTTCCGCACCTTGCGTTTCAGGCACACATCCGTGACAAGCCCGTTGCCCGTTTCTGGATCGATCCGCGGCAGATTGCCGGCATCAGGATCTCCGTTAGGATTCCCGTCCTTGACATCAAATAGCAGCACAAACTCATACCGATTCTTGATTGCCTCACTCATTACGCATCCTCCCCTTCTGTTGTTGTTTCAACTTCGCCCGTATCCTTCTTCGTGAAAAAGTCCTGCCTTTGGTGATAGTAGCCGATCGCAAATCGCCCTTGATCCTCCAAACCCAGAATTGAAGGAATTCCCTGTGGTGGAATCAGCCCGACAACTTCCTGTTGTAGACGCTCCAGCCAAGTGGTGTTCTTTCCACCATTGCGGATCTTGGCGAGATGATGAATCGCCAGATCCTGCAGGCGCTTAAAGGTCACCAGAGGTGAACTTGCCGCCGCACCGAAATATGTATCGCGGATGGTCTTGTTCAATCCCCGTCCCTGCGCCTGTTCCTGTATCCGTTCCAGCACGGCAAACAGCCGCCCCAGAACATAACCGATGTTGCCGTATTCCCTGTCCAATGACACGCCTACCTCCTTTGTTGTTGCCCTTGTAAGTCTCGCTTGACGTGCGAGAACGCCTTTGATCACTGATGCCCGCTGATAGTCTATTTTCTGCTCCGCCTTGCAACGCCTTATGGCATTGGCCAGCAATGTGCGTGGATACGCCCCGCCCGTCAACACCGCGCGCATGACATCGCCGCCAAGATTCGGGGGAATGTTATCCGCCTTATGCTCAGTCGCTGTAGAGACAAGCAACTGAAAGAGTGAGACGAATTCCGGATCGTGCGGAGCGCGGATGATTTCGATATCCGCGAAATGCTGTGCCATGCGCTCCTTAACCTCCTTGACGCTCCCGTCATACCAGAAGCGTACAGACAGACGGGATGCATTCGGAGCAAGCCCCAGCACATAAAACGGGATGTCGCCCTCCTGCGGAGGAATGCCTGTTTTCGCCGCGCTCAAGAGCGACCTAATCTTGTCATAACTCACCGACTCTTCGCCCTTCTTCGGATTCAGATAAGCTGGCAGATCCGACTCCAGATCGCATGTATCCTTTGCCCAGAACACCGTACTGGTGTCGCCCACCTGAAAGCGCTGCCGCTCCGAGGCCAAGAGATAATTCAGGGCCGTCGTATAGGCAAACTCTGCTTGAGAACCAATCGGTACGTTATACCCCTGCTCCTTTCCGTATGAGCAGAAGGCACCAAGGTTGAATGAAACTATATTGGCACCGCTGCTCTGTGCGCCCCACACACCTTTTATCGCCGTGTTCAGCCTGACAGGGACATCCAGCAGCCCGCTTACGGCACAAGCCTGTCTTTTTCCTTCAGGCCGACTCCGCTGCTTCAAAACACGGACAACAGCGGGACGCTGACAAATAAGCCCCGTGTCACTATCCAACGCAAACGAAATGATACCGCCATCAGTCTCAACAGTAGGCCACTCGGGATGCGCAATGACGGAATACTGCCCGTTATTTTGCAGGAAGCTTAACAATGCCTTCAATCCGAGATCGTCACAATCAGCTGCGAGATCCAATAACCGATCAATGAACGCCTTGTGTTGCACAACAGCGCGCTCCTGCAATCGCCCTATATCTTTGTTTTTTTCTGGTAGCGCTATGCCTAGCGCATATGGCGCGGTGTCCCATAGTAAGTTGGAGGCAATGCCTGCGGCCCGTTTTACGCTCCTCGGGATTAATCGTTTTGCTCCCTGCCTCTTTTTTCCGGCACCCTCCCGTAAGTCGCGCAAATTCTGAAACGCTCCGTCTGCACCAATGACCACAGCAAAGTCAACCGACTTCCGCTCGAAGCCGGGTGGCGCAACATCGACCGAAGGGTCATCTGCCAGCCTGTCATAATAATCCGCCAAAGCCTTCAAGATCATGAGCGCACCTCCACATTTCGCAGATCAATAACGCCATTGTCCATGCTTGCGTGAAAGAATTGTGGCATGACTTCATCCCCTGTCCGGTCCATATCAAAGAGCATCCAGCCCAGATCCCGAGACTCAGGAAGTGCTTCAATCGGTTCAGCGTCCTTGGGTATGAACTCGAACTCCACGGGGAATTCCCGGCACCCGAAGTAAGGCCGGTGGAAGCATTGCCCGACCGAGGCACGGCGGATGAACATCTGTTCGAATTTCACAACATTGTCTTCCGCTCCGGCCTTGTCGGTCATCTCGAATTCCGCGTGAATGACGTAGGCGACATCCCGCAGGAATAGCCCGGCACGCTGCTGACGCTCTTCCTCGATATAAATGCCAAGATCACCGGTGCCCTTGTTCATGGTTGACTTCACTGATCCGGCCGGAACCACACAACCGACTTCATTGCGGCGGACAGATTCCCATTTCACCGGGTTCAGCACATCAATCTGTAGAATACGCCAGCAAATCGCTGGTTTCCACAGGATCGCCTCCAGAATCCCGCGAGCCGCCGATGGTGTCATCACCTCATAGCTGACTCGCTCCACTTTCATCTCCGGCCGCGTAAAGCAGGCATTCTGCCCACTCACCTTCAGCCGGAACGGATTGCTTTTTTGCATTTTATCCCCTTTCTGAGGCTCTTGCAAAACCCCTTGCTGCG
>CAZOXS010000306.1:0-16717 GCA_964583785.1 uncultured Victivallales bacterium | reverse complement strand
AGGAGTCGTTCATGAGCGTCAGGCTGTCGGCTTGCCGCACGGCATCCCACCCGATAGTATCCAAGCCCGCCTTCCAAGCGCCAAAGTCGAAGCCATCATTGGCGCGGATCAACACATGGTCGGTCAGGCACAGGAGACGGGCATGATCGTGCGCGCTGAGGGGACTGTTGGAGATTACGACCAGGATATCGAAAAGCGGTTGGATGCATCGTAAGGTGTACAGGACGTGCTCGGACAACTCCGCCCGCCAGTTGTAGTGCGTGAATAGGAGAATGCGCTTTTGGTGGAGGGTGCTCATGGTTTCTGAACAAAAGCGTTGATGGTTTTGGCCACAGCCTGCGCCAGGCGATAGCGTCGGGTACCCCGTGGCAGCAGCGGGAGAAGAACCTGGCAGAGCGAGGATATGGCCTTTGCCTGGTACGCCGCGAACCCGGAAGTAGAACGATCAGCCCCGATGGACCGCAACCGTTGCTGGTGAAAACGATCGAGCAGATCGTCCGGCCGGATATACGCGCGGGTCGAGAATCCGCTGTGCGCTGCGACCAGTGCGGGCAGTCGCTCAATGGCATGGGCCAGCGACCCCGTGATGCCGATCGGTTCCGGCTCGAAATCGTCAAAGCCCAGCCCCAGATCGATCAAAGGCGCGAGGGCGGCAGGGCGATACCAGAACATGGTCCCAACAGAAAAGTGGAGGTTGTGTTTGCTGATGTCTGTGTTCGCGCCCATGCGCTGCAAGAGGTCCTGGCTAGTCCGGCGATCGATGTCTTCCAGGTGCGTCAGACGATTGTTCCCCCAGAATTCAAACACCCCGTCATAGGCGGGAGGGAACACCAGCCCCAGAGACGGATCGCCTTGGAAATGGGCACGTATGTCCACAAAGGCGTCCCAGCCGATGACGTTGTCCAGCAGGTATTCCCGCCACTGGTCTCCCCAGGCGAAGTGGGGGCTTCGCTTGGCGTGCACATGTCCGGCCAGATCGTACGCAGCGAGGTCTGACCCGAATCCTGACACCCAGGCACCGGTATCCCGCCCCCGGTTGGGGAATACGCGGATCTCCAGCTTACCGGCAGTCTGCTCCAGCAGGGGCGCGAACAACACATGAGCCGTTCGCGCATCGTGTGGGGAACAAACGGAAATAAATAGATCATACGGTGTTCGCCAGCGCGCCAGCCGCTTGAGGAAGCAGGGTGCCATGTCCACATGATACAGGTGCAGGTGCAACCCGGCACGGCAGGGCGCTGCTTGTTCCGGCAGTGTCGGTCGGCTGATCGTCAGGGAGCGGTCGACGAACGGGGTCCGGAGGAGATGATCACGGTCGCTCGCCTCGATCTTTTCGCTCAGGGGCCGGCTGTCCCCGTAAAAGGCATCGGGAAAAACGATGCGTTCAAAGTGCCGGATGCTCATGTCGGCTGGCGCGCGTAGCGCGGCAAGCAGGGGTTCGGCCGTAAACGCCGCATGGGTGATGACCAGACGATCAAGCAGCGATCCGAACCGGGTCTTGATGTCGCGCACAAAGTCCATGGCTGCTGACTGGATGGCAACAACGTCTTCGGCGGTCGCTGCGGAGGGCACCTGACTGGGGTCAGATACCGGTGCCCAGCAATCAGCCTCTCGGATCAGGTCGATGCAGGGGCCATCCATCGAGGAAAAGACTTCTTCGAAGATGCTCAAGGTACCCATGGGCTGTAGATCGTGCAGATCCCCCAGAAGGAGATGCGTCCTGGTCCGATGAATGCGGTCTGCAAGCCGGTTGCGGGCGGTCTCGCAAAGATACGCTTTGTCGATTCTGCCCCGCACGACCTTCATGATATTCTTGGAAACGGAACCTCCGCAGCCACAATCGAAGACCAGTGCCCGTCGCCGACGAGAAAATGACAGGACCTCGGCGTAATACGCCCGGAGCCTGTTCTGCTTCTCGCGCAGCAGGCGGTCGACTTCCGCGTGTCGCACTTCTAAAATCGCATGCAGGACGGAAAAGCGTTCTTTGATTTCAACGGAGACAAGTCGGTCCCGCCGGGGGTCATCGGCAGCGAGAAACGTAGGGGAAACGAGGGAATCGAATAAGTGTCCCAAGTTCATGTCCGGACCGCACCACATTTTTTGCAGGCGTTGGGTAAGGTGCTTCAGCGGACTTCCCTGATAGCCTGCTGCGTGGTATAGGGCCCGCCCGCAATAGAGATAGCTGGAGGGAATGCATTTCCTGGCTGAATCTTCGTTCAGGTGGTCGTAGGCTTTCATTGGCAAATAGCCGTCGCGGGATGCAAAATGGACACTGGGGTAATGGTCCTGGATCGCGCGGCTGGTGCGGATGTATTGGGCAATTCCGAAGAGGATAGGTCCGATGCCGAAATAGCCCAGGTCACGCTTTTGTGGGAAACATGATGCGCGTTCCGTCTGTTGCTCCGACCACCGGTTCAGGAAAAAACCGATGAGCAGTCGCTCAGCCGGGGCATATTTGGCGGTCCATACGTCGTTGCACGCTCGGGTGCGCGCAAAAAAATACTCGGACGAGGAGGGGATATGGCACGCGGGAATCCCAAGACCGAGCGGTATCCGGTAGTCCGAGTCGATGTGGTCGCCGATGTGGACCATCTCATGCGCGGCGAGCCGCTCGGTGGTCAGGACATGCGTGAAAAGGGCGCCGGAATCCTTTCTCTTTTTGATTTCGGACGAGACGTAAATGGCATCAACTCCGGCAAAACCATTGCGTGCCAACAGCTCAGACAGGAATGGTTGGTCAAAATACATGTCCGAGAGGCAGACAATACGTTTGCCAGTCTTGCGCGCCGTTTCAAAGAGTTGCCGTCCAATGGCCCGCGGTGCCAGCAACCTTCGCTCCAAATCGCGCTCCAGCTCCATGATGTGCCGGGTTTCCTCGTTGCCGAGTTGATGTTTAATCCTGAAATAATCATAGATTTGATCGAAAGACAGGGTGTATTCGGGGCTATCGCCGTTGGCGTGGTGTTGCACCGCTTCATGTTCTATATGTCTACGTATCCGATGAAAGTCGAATCGGTCGCGCTGTAGAAGTGCCTTGACGGGTTCGTTGAGCAGAACGAAGATGTCGTCAGGGTGCAGGGCGGGTCGTTCCAGCAAGGTGTCGAAAATATCGAAGCTAACCGTTCGGATACCAGGCTGTACAATAATGTCGGTTATCGCACTTACATCCATAGGGTCATGACCTCGGCGCGACTCATGCGGTGATTGGTTGTCACATGTGCGTTGTAGTTGTTCCCTGTCATGCCGACAACATAAGAGAAGCGTGTAATGCCTACAAGCTTAATAAAAGGGTGGTAATCGCCATCGTGTAAAGCTAACATTCGTCTTTTCGAATCAAGCTTGGAGAGTGTCAATGAAAAATGCCAATTACAGTTATCCCATGGTCTGGGAAAGCTGGATTCGCCGGGAGCCCCGACTGTGACCCATTGTGAGGCAAGGTTGGCGAATCTGGTTGCGCCGGGCTCCAGATTAGAAGACGTCCATGCGGCTATGAATGCAGCGATGCCCGTTGCCGGGCGGCAGGTACAGTCGCATCAAACCGCTATGACGCTAGCTTTCCCTTTCATGTCCTACATGCGCGCCATATCGCGCTATTGCCGCGAACATCAGATCCGCCATGTGTATTTCCTGTCGCGGGAAGGACTTTTTTTCAAGCGTTTGTTTGACGTCATGGACCAATCGGGATTGGAAACGCATTACCTGTGCGTGAGTAGAATGTCCCTTTTAATGTTGAGCATCGAAGCACTTGATGAACAGGCGGTTGACCGATTGCTCGCTTTGTTTGAGCATCACTCGCATCTGGCAAGGGTATCGATCCGGCAGTTACTATATATCCTCAAGATCGACAACCGCGAGGTGTTCGGCATCGTCCGCCGCCTCAGTCACGATGTGCGTCTTTCAATGCCTTTCAAGGAGAATCGGGCGGTTTTCAGATCCGTGCTGCTGGACCCTCGCATAGGCCGTTGTTTTGCCCGCAAGCGATCGGATTATCTGGGCTTGTTCGAGCGCTATTTGCATGCTTCCCATCTGCCGTCTGCCGACCGTGTCCTGTTATGCGACATGGGGTGGTCTGGCAGTATGCAAACCTATCTGGCTAGTGTGTTGCAAGCGCTGGGATGCACCGTTCAACTCAATGGGTTCTACTTTGGCTATGACAAGACGATTGACGCGAAAAAACACCCGGCTAGCGTGAACGCGACTATAAAGACTGGCTATTTTGTCTACGACGGTGCCCCGGATCACGTTCAGGAGCAGCAGATCATCAACAACCTCTCGCTCGAAATCTTGGCTTCTGCCGAACATGGTAGCGTTATTTCTTACCGGGATAAGTTGGGGCGCGTAACGCCGGTTTTCAAGCACGTGCCGGAAGAAATCTGGCAGCACAGGCGATTCATTCGCCCGTTCCAGGATTTGATCATTAATTATGCGCAACGCTACCAGGTTTTGTTCGATGAGATGGCGCGCGTATATGCCGAGAACGAATTGTATGCTTACAATTTGCGTATCACCCACGCGCTGTTCCACGATCCCAGTCCGGAGTTCCGGCGTTTTCTCGCCTTTATATTCCATGATGATTTCTTTGGCCAGAACGTTAGAATCCTGATCGCGCCATATACGCCTTCCTGCTGGCGTCAGCGCATCCGGTTTGGGGTGCGCGGTCTCGCATGCGGAGTTGCTCGGTTTTTGGTGCCGCCCAGTCTGCTGGGATGGCTGGCGGGGGGCGAGATCGAGACGTCCTCGCGCCGAAGCGACGATTCCACTCGCCCGGATGCAAAAAGGCCGACTTTATGAAATCGAACATCTGCGCCATAATCCCTGTTTATAACGGAAGACGCTACCTGCGCGAGGCCGTCGAGAGCATGGTCAAGCAGACGCTTCGTCCGGATCAATTGATCATTATCGACGACGGGTCAACGGACGGTTCCCTGGGGGTGTTGGAAGGATTGGCTTTGCCGATGCCGCTCACGGTGATTTCCCAGGCGAATCGCGGTCAAGCGGCATCACGGAACAAAGGCGTTTCTCTCGCGGGGACGGAATTCATCGCATTCCTTGACCAGGATGATATCTGGTACCCGCGGCATTGCGAACTGCTCCTTGCCCGCCTACAGGCATCCCCGAAGAGGGGATGGGTGTACAGCAATTGTGATTCGGTTGACAAAGACGGCAAAGTGATCATGGCGCGTATGTTGGATTCTTTTCCGATTACCCATCCGAAACGCGATCTCCGGACCTGCCTCTCGGAGGATATGTTTATTTTGCCATCAGCCGCGTTGATCCGCAGGACGGCGTTCGAGCAGGTTGGAGGATTTGACGAGCAGTTGGTCGGCTACGAGGATGATGACCTCTTCTTGCGTCTGTTTGTTGCAGGGTGGGACAACGCGCACATTCCCGAATCGCTTTCGTTTTGGCGGATGCACGGAGGCAATACCATTATTTCCCGTCGTATGATTCTCAGTCGGCGTAGCTATGCCGATAAGCTTATGGCGGCCTATCCTGATCGCCCCGAGCAGGATGAGTATTATGTCCGAGACTACATCGCCCCGCGGTTCTATGCCTTGAACATGAGTCAGTATAAATGGGGACTTATTATCGGCAACTTGGATCTTTGCCGCGAAATGCTGGTCGATATGCGGAAGTTTTCAGTCTTGGCTGGGAGCGGTTTGCACATCAAGGCCCTGTTGGCGATCCTGAAGTATCCGGCCCTGGTGCGGGTCGTGTTAAAAGTAAAAACGGCTTGTGTAGCCCCTGCTCAGTGGCTCCTTCGTTCGTTGAAGGGAGGGGCGTCGGAAAAGACGGAGGCGAGTTGAATCATGGCTCATGACTTCACGTTGCGACGCATTGCCGTTCTAGTTGACAGCAACGTGCCAGCCTTTACGAAATCCCTTGCAGTTCCCGCGTACGGCGGCCCAGCGTCCTGCGAAGAGGTCGGCGGTTAAACGAAAGAGAAAGGGGGGTAGAGCCTTGGCCAGCGGATGTTTCGAATACTTGCAAAGATAGCGGACATGACCGGCCCGATACCCTTGTGCCAGCAGTTCGCTGAAGCAACGGGCGGTTGATGAGCCCCGGTGTTGTACCAGGACGTCGTGGGCCACAACGAGCTTCCAGCCGTGTTGCTTCGCCCGCTGGCTGAAATCGGCGTCTTCCCAGAAGAAGAAGAAGCCTTCGTCGAATAGCCCGATCTCATCCAGGACGCCACGATTGATCAACAGGCAGGTACCAGAAAGATAATTCGGTTTTTCATCTTCTTTTGCGGCGCGGGGAATGGCCGATAGCCCTTGGATGTGCTTGCCGGGGTGAACCACCTTTTGTGCCGCGCCCTCTCCTTCGAGCAGGAGGCAACCGGTGATTCCGTTTGCCGGATCAGCCTCAGAGGTTGCCAGTAGCTTTTCAAGCGTGTCGGCGGGGCAGCGCGTATCGTTATTCAAGACCAGAAGATGCGTGATGCTTTTGTTTTGCAGCGCTTTTCGGATGCCGATGTTAACGGCTACGGCGAACCCCTTGTTTGTCGCGAGGCGCAGGGTTAAGGCTGCGGGGCATGCGGCAGCCAGATCCTGTTCCGTATGTACCATTGAGCCGTTGTCGATAATGACGACAAGGGCGGGAGGAATGGATTGCCTGGCGATCGTTTTATAGCAGGCTTGCGTCTCCTCGATCTTGTTAAGATGGGGGATAATAACCGCGATCTGTGCGGTGTCGGACAGTTTCTGATTCGTTTGCATCGCCTTGCAGCCTAACGGATGTGCCGGCAAAAAGTAAAGCGGTTCCTGATTTCCATGACCGCTGACCGCAGAGGAAAGCCCTTGCCGGATATCGGGACTTTCGTTACCTTTGAACCGTTTTGAAAGAGATTCTTGTCAAGATGGCAAAACGGACGGGGGAATCGCATGGGCGCGTCGCACGTGATCGAGGATAACGGTGGCAGGTACAGAAGGTGAAAGTGGCCATCAACACGCTGTTCCTGATTCCTGGCGAAGTCGGCGGTTCGGAGACCTACCTGCGCGAGACGCTGTCGGCCATTGTGCAAAACCATCCGGCTATCGAACTGGCACTGATCACGAATCGTGAAAACGATTCCTGGGCACGCGAGCTGTTTGGACCCTTCCCGCAGTGTTCATTCCAGCGTGCCCCGATCCACGCGACGAACCGCTATGCCAGGATCGCCTTCGAGCAGACGGGCCTGCCCCTGTTCCTGAATCGGATCCGCCCGGATCTGTTATGGTCGCCGGGTTATACGATGCCATGGTCGGCCCCCTGTGCGCAGGTCGTGTCCATCCTGGATATGCAATATCGCACCCACCCCGAGGACATGGGCATACTCGCACGCGGGGTAACACATGCGTTGGTCCAGATGGCCGCTCGGCGGGCGGACAAGATCATCACCATTTCCCGTTTTGCCCAAGGCGAAATCAAACGCGCAACCGGCTGCCCCGTCGAAAAAATCGAGGTCACCCATCTGGGCGTGGATCCCGCCTTTGGTACCCCGGTGGAGAAGTCGGAAGGCATACGGCACCGACTGATCAAAGGCTCCGCCCCCTACCTTCTCTGTGTTGCAAACTCGTATCCCCACAAGAACCTGCATCGGCTGGCGGAAGCGTTCGCACACTTGACAGAGCAATTCCCGCACCGCCTCGTGCTGGTAGGACGGCCGCGCCGAGGAGAGTCGCTTTTGGCCCAAGCACTGGCACGGCTGCCGGCGGATCGCGTTGATCGCATCCAGGGTCTCAGCCGGGCTGAGCTGAGTGCGCTCTATCAGCACGCCGACCTTTTTGTTTTTCCGTCCCTCTATGAGGGGTTTGGCCTGCCGGTGCTAGAGGCCATGATGGCTGGTACACCGGTGGTAACAACGCGCTGCGCATCGCTGCCTGAGATCGGCGGCACGCACGTGAACTATGCCGACGGTCGCGATCCGGCAGATCTTGCCGCACAAATGGCGGCCGTCCTGGCGTGGAGCCCTGCGCAACGATACGCACGCACCCGGGCCGCGCAACGTCATGCCTCATTTTTCACGTGGTCCCGGACCGCCGATGCCACCGTCGCCGTCTGGCACCGTTGTGTTTAATGCCGCTTCGCGTTGCGTAATCCGTGCATACGACGCATAAACATCGTTATCATATGAAATACGCAAAACGACAATGAGAATCACAGCCCCGCCTGCGTGACGGTTGACATCAGCGCCAGAATATGCATATATCCACATACTTTAACCGCTGCGGCAAGGTGACGCGTGTCCTGTAGGTAAAGATCGGGACGCGAGGCCTACGCATGAAGGGTTGCGTCGTTTAGGCGGTGGGGCGTTTGGTTTTTGGGAGGGACGAGGCGTGAGCAATTTTAATCGAGGGGGTATGGCAGGGGACCGCATCCTGATCATCGGTGCGGGTCCGACCGGCCTCGGCGCGGCACATCGGCTGCTTGAGAAGGGGCACCGCAACTTCAGGGTATATGACCGGAACGCCTATGTGGGAGGATTGGCCGCATCCTTCAAGGATGATTACGGCTTCACTTGGGATTTTGCCGTCCATGTCGCCCACTCGCACTACTCCTATATTGACCGACTGATGGATGAACTGCTGCCGGATGGTTTTTTTTATCATGAGCGGCGCTCATGGGTACGGCAATACGATGCATGGATTCCGTATCCGTTTCAAAACAATATCCGACATCTGCCCCCGGCTTACCGGGATGAGTGTCTAGCGGGATTGCGGGCCATTGCCAGCCGTGACCCGCAAGCGCTGCGTCCCGCCAACTTTGACGCGTGGATCCGGGACAGTTTTGGAGAGGGGATTGCGCGGCACTTCATGCTGCCGTATAACCATAAGATCTGGTCCACGGATCCGCGCGAGATGGGCTATCAATGGATTGGTGAACGGGTACCCGTGATTGACCTGGCTCGCATCGAGCGAAATATTAAAGAAGGTCTGGATGATGTGGCGTGGGGACCGAATCATATCTTTCAATTTCCGAAGAAGGGCGGTACGGGAGCCATTTGGAACAAGCTTGCGGAGCGGATCCCCGCGGATCTGATCAGCCTCAACACGGAGCTGGTGGCGCTGGATCCCGAGCGACGCGTGGCGACTTTTTCGGACGGGAGTCAAGAGTCTTACGATGCGCTGATCTCCACGCTTCCGCTGATTCGGCTGACCGAGATGATGGGGCAGTCTGATCTGATACGGCGCAGTCGTGAACTGCGCTATACGCATGTGCAGGTTATCGGTGTTGCCGCACAGCAGCCGATGCCGGAAGATCTTAAAGAAAAGACCTGGATCTACTGTCCTGAAGATCGAACGCCCTTCTATCGGGTCACCCCTTTCTCGATCTTCTCGCCTGACCATGTGCCTGATCCCGGGAAACAAAGCTCTTTCATGTGTGAAATATCCTACCCGGGCGGGGATGGATTCCCGAAAAAGGATATGGCTAAGCCGACCTTGGATGCAATGCGCGAAACCGGACTAATCGAGGTTACTCCAGAGAATACGCACATATACGAGATGCGGGCTGAGTTCGGATATCCGGTTCCGACGCGTGAACGCGATACCATCCTCAATGACATTCAACCGGCACTGGCAAACCAGCGGATTTTCAGCCGCGGGCGTTTTGGCGGATGGAAGTACGAGGCGGCCAATATGGATCACTCCGTGATGCAGGGGGTTGAGGTTGTCGACCATATTCTCGAAGGCAAAGAGGAGGAAACTCTGCCATTCCCGCAAAAAGTGAATTCGAGACCCAAAGTATAATATTATCCCCCATGACACCCCGCCGTATCCTGTTTGTCTACCATCGGGCATTCCTTCCTTTTGAAGGGCGCTACCTCCGTATCTACAACCAGGCGGTTGCGCTTGTGGCGAAGGGCTGGAATGTGCAGGTATTGGCCTGTGATCGGGGCGGAGACCTTCCCGAGCATGAAACGGTTGATGGTATTGAGGTCAGCCGCATACGTATGGCACGCCATGGCGCGTCCCAGGGCCCTCGGGCACTTCTCGTTATGGTGCGTTACATGGCGGCTATGCGTCGGTTTCTGGCAACGGCAGAGGTGGATCTGGTCGAGTGCTGCAATCTGGATGGTGCGATTCCGACGTTGCTGGCCGCCCGGCGACGAAAACTTCCCTGCTTCCTTGATCTCTGTGAGCCGGAGTATTGTCTTGCGTGGCCGCGCTATCTGGCTCCCGCGATCTGGGGGTTCCGGTGGCTGGAGCGCTTTCTCGCCCGACGGTACGATGCGATTGTGGTTCACAACCAGTACCAGATTGAAAAGTTCAAGCGCGCTGGCGTGAAGCGAGTGCTACGTGTCGGGTCCTATCCTCGGAAGATGGCGCAAGTGCCTGCACCCACGGTGGGGGCCAAGGTCGCTGGGTCCCGCGACGTCCTGATTGGCCGTATAGGGTCGATCTATGAGGACAACGGGATCGAGGAACTGCTGGCGGCCTATGATCAACTTAAACCGCTTGGTGCAAGGGATGGTGTCAATTATCGTATGTTGTTAGCCGGTCGCGTTTTTGACTCCTACCAGAAGACTTTTGCTGAACAGATGGCTGGTCGTGGTGACGAGGTCACGAACACCGGTGCTTACACGCCTGGGGATCTGCCGCGTCTCTACGGGCAGTTGACGGTGGCATCCCTGATCTATCGGCGAACGCGTTTTTTCAGGAATGTGACCCCGACCAAGCTTTTTGAGGCGATGGCGTGTGGCGTTCCGGTTGTGGCATCAGACATGGGGGATATGGCTGAGATCGTTACTGAGGCAGGATGTGGATATGTCGTTGACGAAAACGACCCGGTGGCCGTCGCCGAGGCCATTCACAAGATCGCCCTGAATGGAGAGGGCTGCCGGGCGATGGGGTTGCGCGGTCGAGCCGCTGCGCACCAGACCTATTGTTTCGAGGTGTACGAAGCGGCATATATAGACCTCTGCAATCAACATCTACCCGCATCGCTTGCGTTCGCTAAGGAGGATGCCTCGTGAACCCTCTGCGTGTTGCCCATGTACACGGTGGCCGCCGCATGTGCGGTGTGGCTCGTCGCATCCTGACGGGGATGCGGTTCATGGACAGGGCTGTGGTGGATGCCCGGTTGCTGCTCCTGAGGGGGGGGGCGGTGGCCGATCAGGCGCGTGCATACAACCTTCCCTTTCATGTGTGCGGGCCTCGCTTCCCTGGTGACCTGGGGGCTGTCTTCCGGATGGCGCATTGGTTGAAGCGCTCGGGGATCGATGTGCTCCATACTCACACGATAAACGGTAATTTTTATGGACGTGTTGCGGCTCGTCTCGTTCCTCGCGTCACGCTTGTCAGTACCGTGCACACGTTTATCGATCAAGCCATGCGGGATACCTATCCCATCCCGGTGGTCCGTGCGGGGGTTGCTCGCCAGAACGCGTTGACCGGCAGGTGGGTCAGGTTATTCATCGCAACCTGTAGGGAGTTGGAGGAGGAACTGCGCGCCAGTGTGCATCCATCGGCGGGAATCCGATTGATCTACAATGGTCTGGATATGGCTGAATACCCCCGTCCCGATTCCAGTGAACGTGCCAGAGCGCGGGCTGCATTCGGAATCCCGGAGGGCATTCCATGCATTGGTGCTGTTGGCCGGCTGGTGGGTATCAAGCAGATTCCACTCTTACTTGAGGCCGTTGCCACAATTCAGGGAAAGGTGGGGGAATGTTGGCTGCTCGTCGCTGGAGATGGTCCCGAGCGCCAAGCACTGGAATGCCTTGCTGGGGAGTTGGGGCTGGCGGATAGGGTTGTTTTTGCTGGATGGGTAGACCGGGTGCGCGATGCGTATTGTGCGATGGATATCTACGCGATGCCATCGGCATCCGAAACGCTCTCCTACTCAACTATGGAGGCGATGGCGATGGGCGTTGTACCCGTCGTATTTGCTACAGGAGGGCTTCCAGACCTGGTGGTCCCGGAAACAGGCATTCTGGTAGAGGCTGGTAACCGGGCCGCATTTGCCGAGGCCCTTGGGCATCTGATTGCCGACGGCGCTTTGCGCAAGCGCATGGGAGCCGCAGGGCGCGTTCGCATAGAGACCCATTTCGAGGCTCGCCGTATGGCTGCGGAGTTGACGGCGGCCTACAGGTCCGTGACAAACCGCACGGTGCCGTGCGCGGGCGATTAGCGTCTCTGTCTACAAATACCCGAGCCCCTTGAGTCGCTCGAAGACCAGCGCTTGTTCGTCCTCATCCATGTCGCCCTGTTTCCCTTCTCGCTCGGAGCTTTCAGCGGTCCTATAGCTTGGTGGGTTCGCAGTCACAAACTCCTTGTCGAATACATCTAGTGGCAGTTTGCCGTCCAGGTTATCCGGTATGGCCATACCCAGTTGGTAGAGGATGCATGGCACGAGATCCGCTATGCTGGTGCGTATCCCGGACTGGGGCTTCACATTTGGGCCGTATGCGATGAACGTGCCGTCAAGCCTGTGCGTTCCGCGCCCGGTGGTCCAGGAGGTGGGGCCAAAGGGTTTCGGGTGCAGTTTGACATCGGCCAGATAGGCCCCGTCACGCAGGAAGAAGATAATGTCCGGGGATTCGCCGGCGTGCGGACCCGAATAGAGTTCATCCCGGCTGTAGGCATGGCTTACAATGGATTTGCCGTCCTGCGGGTCGACCACCTGCTTCAGCGCATCCGCCACCTGCTTACAGACACGCTGGTACTCCTCGCCGGGTTCAATGATCCCGTTGGGCTCGCGCCCCTTGAGGTTGATGTAGATGCCCTGTTCCGTGTTCGAAACGCCGTAGGCTGTGGTCTTATCCCAGTCGATGATGTCGAGGAATTGGTAGGCCTTCATCCGCCCCTTCATCGGTCGTGTCATCTTGCTGGTGGCGATTTTGCCGAGACCGGGTATACGCAGGAGGATCTTCTTGAGCAGAAGCTTGACCAGCGCCTTTGTGCGCTGCGTGCGGGCCATGCGTTCATCGAAAGCCAACCATCCCTGGTCGTGGAGCCAACGGTTGACGTAGAATTTGCGATCCAACGGCCCGAACCCATGGTCGGACATGACGAAGATGGCCTTTTCGTCTCCTGCTTTGTCCAGAAGCCAGCCAACCGCATCGTCAACGATGGAGAAATACTCCCGCACCAGTGGCTTGAGTGCTTCCCAGCGAGGTTCGAGCGTCTTGGCGTCGATGATCCCCGCGATGACCGGCCAGAGTGCATGCTGGATGCGGTCGGTTCCGACGAAGACGGAGATAAAGAGATCCCATGCCTCGCGCTCGTAGAGTTCCCTGGAGATGCGGACCTTCTGTTTCTCGAACTCGATGAGACGGCGCAGAAACGCCTCCGAGGAGCTATCGGAGAAGGTCTGCCAGAAGACATCCAGAACGTATGGCTCGATGGCCTCGATCTCCTGCTTCAGTTCCTTTGGGTAGGTGTAGTCGACGTCTGTCCCGGGCGTCAGCATGCCGCTGACAACAATCCCGTTGATTTCCGGAGCGGGGTAGGTAATGGGTATGTTGAAACCGCAAACGCGTTTTCCCGTCTGCTGCTTGCCGACCATTTCCAGTATGGTGGGTGTCTGAATCCGGTTGTAGTTCACGGGGACGCGGTGGACGGATCCCTCCGTGCGGTGCACGAAGTCCATCAGGCCATGGCGGTCTGGCATCATGCCGGTCATGAACGTGGTCCACGCCGGCCCTGTGACAGGGGGTATCACGGAGGTTAATGGCCCGTATGCGGACTTCTTCAGCAACTCGCCCATGCGAGGCATCAGGCCCTGCTTTGCCAGCGGGATGAGTACATCCAGCGTGGCCCCGTCGAGACCTATCACAATGACACCCTTGGGTATCTTATCCATATTGACTCTTTCTCCGGATTGACTCTTTCTCCGGGTTAGTTCAGGTAGCCGAGGCCGCGCAGGCGTTCCGCCACGGCCTCCTCGTCCTCATCGGAGTAGTCCGCCGTGCTGGTACGGGCGGTGGTTCCCTCCCCGATTCCGTAGCCCGGGGGTTGCTCTGCCAGAAGGCCGTCGCGTAGCGCCGAGGCGAGTACCTTGCCGTCCATATCCTGCGGGATGGTGGCCCCCAGCAGGTAAAGCGCGGTCGGAATGAGGTCCATCAGGCGTGCATCCTCGATGCGCTTGCCTTTGGCAAAGGCCGAGCCATACGCGAGGAACACGCCGTAGAAGTGGTGGTCCCCGCTGATGAACTTGGGGTCTTCGATGGGGATCAGCGTTCGCGGCGGCGGTCGCGTGCCCACCCCCTCGCGGGCTTCGATGCGAATGCCATGGATGTCGATATCCTCGCGCCAGCGGATCGTGATGTCGGGGGCCTTGTCCGTGTGCGGGCCGCTATAGATCTCGTCGGCGAACATGACCTTATCGACAAGTTTCTCGCCGCTCTGGCTGTCCACACATTCGAGGAGATCCCTGCGGATCTGTGCCATCAGGGCCGGGGTTTCCTCGGGGGGCACGATCCCCTGGCCTTCGCGGCCCGCCTGGTTGATGTGGACGCATGCAAAGAGATCCTCGGAGTAGGCCTGGGTCCGGCTCCAGTCGATCCCGCCGAAGACGAGATGCTTCTTTGCCTGTTCCCGTGCCTGCGGCAGAACCTTGGCAATCCACTCCTTCTGGCGGCGTGTCAGCATGCCGTAGAGCAGGACATAGGTCTTGCCGAAGAGCCAGCGGAAGGCTCGCTTGTGGATCGGCCCCGGCGGTAGGTAGGTCAAGTAGCCGCGGGATGCAAGCCACTCGTTGATTTGCTGGTTGGCGGCGTGCTTCTTGCCAAATCCGTGGTCGGACATTACCATCAACTGGTCGTCCGGGCCCAGCTTGTCGAGCAGTTCGCCCAATGCCTGGTCGAGCTTGGCGTAGACATTGAAGATGACCTCGCCGTAGTGCTCCTTGAGGGCGGGATCGTGATCCGGGTGGGTCTTGTCCATGTACTTCCAGAAGCAGTGTTGGGCGGAGTCCAGACTGCGGAACACGAAAGCGCAGAAGTCCCACTCCTTGTTGTCTATCAGGTAGTGGAGGACCTGGCGCTTCTGTTCAAGCTCGTGTTCGAGCCGCCGCACGGCCTCATTGAGCTTACCCCCGATCAGGCATCCGGTAATGCCGGGTTCGATCACGTAGGTGCCGAAGCGCTCCTCCAACTCCGCGAGGATGGTCGGCGGTTCACAGAAGCCATTGCTGTCGCGTCCGGGGGAGCAAAGTCCTCCCATGACGATTCCCTTGACCGCTTCAGCAGGATAGGACATCGGCACGTTGACCGCGATCGATGTGCGCCCCTGCTGGTCAAGGAGGTGCCAGACCGATGGTTCGGCGCAGTTGCTACCGTTGAGGAACTTGATGGAGTAGTCGGATCGTTCGGTCTCGAAGAACTCGTAGATACCGTGTTTGCCCGGGTTCTTTCCGGTGTAGAAGGTCGTCCAGCAGGCGGCACTGCGCATATTCGGTGCCGGTGCCAGCGGTCCATGCACCCCTTCGCGCATGACGCGGGCAAAGTTGGGTAGCCGTCCCTGATTGACCCATGGGCCGATCAGGTCGAATGTAGCCCCATCGGCGCCCATGATGATAACACGTGGCTTGCTGCGCATCACTATTCTCCTCCGCCGTAGCGGTTCTTCTGTACATGGAAAATTATTCTTAACCAAACATCCGGCCAGATCATACAATCGAAACGGGGTGATGGCAAGATTCGATTTGCAGCATGTGCAATTCGTGGGCTAGTCGTGATCGCAGTCGCCCCGGGTCAAGTACCAGCTCTGTAACTTGAAGAAGCCTGACTCCTGGCCGATGTTGGGGTTGTCCTGCGTACAATCAGCGTGTGCGGCGTGAGCTTGCGGGTGATGTCGATCAAGAAACCGAAGTCGAGAAGAATGTCCTTCTCCCGCCCGGCCTCCCGTGCGAGACGCTCCAGCAAGGAGAAGGTTCTGCTCTGGCGTCCATCCTTGCGGATAAGGATGTCCTGAGCTTGTTTGATCATGTGCTCTTGTCCGTTGTATTGCATGGGTATCGCCAGTGCCCCGACCTGACCGGTCAGATCCTGCGGATCTCCCATGACAGACATGCAATGGCTGCCCGGCAAATCGAAATACTTCCATTTCCAGAAGCCATCGTCGCGGGTGACACCGTAGAATTCCTTGTTGAGGCGAGTGAGCTCAGGGGCGTCTTCCATCGTAAAGAGCCGCGCTTTTGTGTTGGCCGCCATCGTGATCCCCTTTTTTTTGTCTTCTCGCCCGATCTGGCTCCTGATAGGTAGAGGCTCTTGCAAACCCCCTCGCCGAGCCCGCTTGAAGCCGGGCTCGGCGAGGGGGTTTGCAAGGTATAATGCTTCAGCTCCGAACCAACGGAGCGTCTGGCATATCCACCCCCCCTTGTTTTCCAAGGCCGTACCATGCCGCCGCCAAACACGATGCCTTGGATATTCGCTCGGATGCCTGTGATTGGCGAACTGGACGATAAGCACCGGCAGTTTGTGGCGGTCTGCGAGTTGTGTGCCCCTCAGGAGCATATGGCCGGTTACCAGTGGGGCGGCAACGGCTGCCCGCCCAGCGACCGGCTGGCATTGTGCAAGGCGTTCATTGCCAAGGCCGTCTGGGATTTTGCCACGACCCGCGATCTGATCGACGCCATCCGGCACCGTCCAGTTCTCAAGCGATAACCGACCACAAGCGATTCACGAGGCGTTGATCAAAACCCACTATGGAGAGAAGATCGCCGGTCACATCAGCCGCGACGCCACCGCCATCCACGCCCGCGAAAAGGCCACGGCGAAGCCGCAGGAGAA
>CAZOXS010000305.1:0-10100 GCA_964583785.1 uncultured Victivallales bacterium | reverse complement strand
GCACCAGGTTGTCGATCTTGACGCCATTGCTGATGCGGGTCTTGCCGAAGCGTGCGCGGTCGATTGCCACATTGGCACCGATTTCGACATCGTCGCCGATCTCGACAATCCCGAGCTGCATGACCTTCTGCCAGACCCCGTGCTTGTCGGGCGTATAACCGAAGCCGTCGCTGCCGATCACCGTCCCGTCATGGATGATCACGCGCGCCCCCAGCACGCAGCGCTCGCGCACGGAAACATGCGCGTGGAGACGGCAGTCGCTACCGATGACCGCCTCGTGCCCGACATAGCAGCTCGCCACCAGCACCGTGCGGTCGCCGATCACCGCTCCCGGCTGGATCACGACATGCGGTCCCACCGTCACATTCTCGCCCAGCCTTGCATCCGCCGCGATCACGGCGGTCGGATGCACGCCGGGGGCATAGACCACCGGCGGCGGGGCCAGCATCAGCGCGACATCGGCAAACGCCCGGTCGGGGTTTTCCACATAGAGGGCCGCGCAGGGACATTCGCCCGTCCAGGCATTCGCGAGCAGGACGGCCGAGGCCTTGGTTTCCGCCACAGCCGATGTATAACGCGGGTTCGCCAGGAACGAGATATCCCCTTCCGCCGCCTCGGCCAGACTGGCCAGACCGGTGATTTCCAGATTCCCGTCCCCCTCCAACCTTGCACCCAGTGTCTCCGCAATCTCAGCCAGCTTCATGATCTCGCTCCTGCCGTTCTACTGATTCCCGGTCGTCTTGAGCAATGCGGCGGTCACCGCGTCGGTAATGTCCATCGCCTTGTCCGCATAGACCACCGCCGAATAGCCCGCCGCACCGATACTGCCGGCGTCGAGCACGAGATCCAGCGACTTCGCCGCTGCCACCTTCTCGACGACCTGCTTGATATCGGCAATCACGCGCGTGCGCAATTGCAATTCCCGGCTGGTGAGTTCCTTCTGCCGCTGGGCCGCGATCTCGCGCAACTCGCGCTCGGCCTGGCGCATCTCGTCGAACTTCACCTGCGCCAACTGGCGCCGCTCCTGCGCCGCCTTTTCCGAAAGACTCAGATCCTCCGCGCCGGCACGCAGGGCCTCGAACTCCTCTGACAGTGCCTTCAACGCCTTGACGCGCCCCTCGCGCTCCACCTCGAAATCCTCGACATACGTTTCCAGGACACCGCGGTCGGCGGTCGTGCGCGGATGCAGCTTGACCAGCTTTTCCATATCCACCACGCCGATCGCGGCCGCCGCCATCGACGCCGTCGTCGCCGCCACAAGAACCACTATCGCCATCATCATCCGCTTCATCATCGCCTCCATTGCTTTCCCTTGCCGTCATCCATTCCGTGTAGGTCGCGGCACCTTGCCCGACCGCCGAGCATAAGTCGCCTGTCACTGCTCTGCCGGACAGGCAGGGTGCCTGCCCTACTTTCCTCTAGTAATCGTAACCGATCCAAATCACCCAGTTGTCATCATCCGTGAAATCGTCATCCATTTTAAGCGCCCAGGCACGATCGATACGGATCGGGAATCCCGGCACATCCAGGCGCAATCCCAGACCGGTCGAGCTGGCCAGATCATCCAGATCGACCTTGAAACGCTCCGACCAGACATTACCGGTATCGTAGAAGAAACCAACCCGGATCCCCTTGATGATCGGGATCGTATACTCGATGTTGGCCATGAACAAGCTGCTTCCACCATAGGGACGGTCATAATAGACGTCCGAGCCCTCGACAGGACGGATGACCTTCGGGCCCACGTCGCGATAGCGGAAGCCGCGCAGGGTGCGCCCGCCGCCGAGGAACAGGCGCTCGGCCAGAGGCACCTCGTCGGTATCGCCGAAGGGCTCAATGAATTCGAACCGCGTCCTGAGGTTCAACACATGCCCGAACCAGAGCGGGATGAACGTCGTGGTCTGCAGCCCGGTGTTGTAGAAATCATAGTCGAACCCCAGCGGGCCGCCCGCCACCGTGTAGCGCAGCGTCAGGCGGCTGCCCCGGGTCGGCACGAACGGGTTGTCGCGCGTATCCTGCGTCAGACTCAGCGACAGCGCGCTCTTGACGCCGTCCTCCTCGCTGGCGAACGTATACGGGATCCCCGTGTCGGTCTCGAAGTCATAGGAATCGAGGTAGTAATAGGTGTTGGTGTCCGAGACATCCGTGACCTTGGTGGATTCCAGCTCGTACTGCAGGTTGATGCGGCTGGCGAAGGGCAGGGCCTTTCCCAGACGGATCGCCACACCGGTGGTTTCCAGATCGTACTCACTGTAGTCGCGCTCGCGGCGGTAGACATCGAACCCCAGCGAGAGGCGCCGGTTCATGAACCAGGGCTCGGTGAACGAAAGTTCATAGTCCGTCTGCGTCGAGCCGACCTGGGCCCGCAACCGCAGTTTCTGGCCGCCGCCGGTGAAATACGGCCAGCCCAGCAGATCGAAGTTGCCCTGCGAGAGTTCCATGAAGCCGATCAGGTTGTCAACGCTCGAGAAGCCCGCGCCAACCATGAACTGCCCCGTGCGTTTCTCGGCAACATTGAAAACGAGATCGCGCTGCGCCTTGTCGGCGGTCGGCTCCGGCAGCACGCGGACCGTCTCGAAGAAGCCCAGATTGCTCAGGCGCCGTTCGCTGCGTTGCACCTGGCTCTGGTTGTAGGTCTCACCAGGATAGACCAGCAGTTCGCGGCGGATGACCTTGTCGCGGGTACGTGTATTGCCCCGGATCACGATGTTGCGGATCTTGACCAGCTCGCCCTCGCGCACACGGAAGGTCACATCCACGGTCAGCCGCTCGCGGTCCGGCAACAACACGGGGCGCGCACCCGCATTGAGATAGCCGCGGTCGCCATAGAACAATTCGAGCCGATCGGCGGTGGCCTCGATGGCGTCGAGCGAGACCACTGCGCCTTCACGCACCACCAGCAGCGCCTGCAACCGGGCCTCGGGAAAGAGCGTAACCCCCTCCAGACGCACACTCCCGAAATGATAGCGTTCACCTTCGCGGACGGTAACAACCGCCGTTTCACCGGGCTCGTCGGCATCCTCGTCGACCGTCACGGCGACATCGACATCCATGAACCCCTGGTTCATGTAAAGCCGCCGGACGTTCGCCTCGATCTCGTTCAACTCGTAGCGGTCATACTTCTTCCTGACGAACCAGCGCCACGGGTTAAGCGGGGACGGGCGCTTGAGCGCCTCACGCAGATCCGCGTGGCTGACCTCGCCATTTCCTTCCACGCGGATGGCGTTGACATACGATCGGGGACCCTCCACAAACGTGAATGTCAGGCGCACGAGCCCGCGCGACTTATCGACAACCTCGAAGGCCCAGGAACCGGTCGCTGTCGCATACTGCTTCTTGCGATACTCCTGGATCACCGCCCGTACCGCCACGCCAGCCGCCTGGTCATCCACCAGATCACCATCATCCATGGCCAGCCACTTGCGCACCTTGGACTGGCGAAATGCCTCGACGCCCTTGATCCGTGGCCGACCCAGCAACCGCAACTTCGGCTGCACGGCATAAATCACCCGCAGCTCGCCTCCCCCCAACTCCTCGACCCGCACATCGGCTGCGGAAAACTGACCGGTTTCGAGCAGGCGCCTGACGTCCTGCGCCGCCAGCGCCCCGTTGAACTCACGACCAGCCTCGGCCCGCACATGCGCCAGCACATAGGCCTTGTCGCTGCGCCCCATACCCCGCTGCTCGACCACGATCTCCTGTATCCGCGCCGCCGATGCAGAACTGCTCAAAAACAGCAGAATGGCCAGCAGGAAGCCCCCTGGCCATCCAAGGGAATGGGTATGTCGGCGTTGGGCGTTGGATGTTGGATGTTCGATGTTCGATGTTCCGTCTGCCGTCTGCCGTCTTCGGTCTTCAGTCTCGCATTTTCTCATTCCGGCACCTCGTCAATTTCCACCTGCGGGCCCCCCGCGTAGCCGTCAACCCCGTGCTCCCGGTCGCGGAAACGCGTAAAGCGGTCTTCAAAATTAAGTTCGATCTCCCCCGTCGGGCCATTGCGCTGTTTGGCCACATCCACAATCGAGAGCGTCTCGTCATCGCTGCGCTCCGACCCCGGATACTTGTACGGCCGCCGCAGCATCAGCACGACGTCGGCATCCTGCTCGATCGAGCCCGAGTCGCGCAAGTCCGAAAGTTTCGGGCGTCCGTCGCCGCCGGAGCGTTGCTCGGGGGCACGGCTCAGCTGGCTCAACACCAGCACTGGCACATTCAGCTCCTTGGCCATCGCCTTGAGGTTCGAGGAGATCGCCGCCGTCTCCAGCTGCCGCCCCTGGCGGGCGTACTCGCGACAATTGAGCAGCTGTAGGTAATCGATCACGATCAACTCCACGCCGTACTTCTTCTTCATGCGACGGGCGCGGGCACGCAGCTCCATCACATCGAGCCCGCCCGTGTCATCCATGTAGATCTTCGCCTTCTGCAGCACCGAGGCGGCCTGCACGAGGCGGCGGTGGAAGTCATCGGAAACAAACCCCTGCGCCAGACGGAAGCCGGGGATCTCGGCACGGCAGCAAAGCATACGCTGCACGAGCGAGGAATAGCTCATTTCCAGACTGAAGATGCCGACGGGCCGTCCCATACCGTCCGGATCGGTGGTGCCCAGTGCCACATGCTCGGCGATATTCATGGCCAGCGAGGTCTTGCCCATGGAGGGCCGCGCCGCCAGCACGATCATCTCGGCCGGGCGCAGGCCGATCAGGACCTTGTCCATGTTGAGAAAGCCGGTCGAGATCGCCGTACCGATGCCGCGCTTGGTCGTGAAGACACGCTCGACGTGCTCCATCACCTCGCTGACCGCATCGCTCCAGATGGCCACGCTGCCGTGCTGGTTCTCGGTGATACTGAGGAACCCCTGCTCCACCTCGCTCAGCAGCCGGTCGGCGCTCTGCTCGGGATCGTAGCAGGCCGCCTCGGCATCACGAGAGCAATTGATGATGGCGCGCAGAAGAAACTTCTGGCGGATGATATCGATGTAGTACTCGGCGTGCGCCACCGTCGGCGTGGAGTCTACCAGCCGTTCCAGATAAAGCTCGCCGCCGACCTGCTCCAGTTCCTGGCGACCGCGCAGGTAGGCGCCCAGCGTCAACAGATCGATCGCCTGCCCGACCTTGATCATCTGCAGCATGGCACTGTAGATCAGACGGTGTCCGGGCACAAAGAAGGTCTCGGGGATGATCTGGCTCTCGATCGCCAGATCCATCACCCGCGAGGACTCCAGCAGGATAGCCCCGAGGACGCCCCGCTCCGCCTCCTCGCTATAAGGCGGTAGCCGGTCCGCCCTGGCGACGGGCTTTTCTGCCCCCGAGTTGCGGACCATAAAAACCTACTCCTCGACGACCCATACCTTGATCATCGCTTCCGCACCGGCGTCTAGCCGGATGTTAACATCCACAACCCCCAGCTCCTTGATCGGCTCTTCCAGAAGAATCGCCTCGCGCCCGATCTCGAAGCCCTGCGCCTTGAGCACCGCCGCGATGTCCGTCGCCCCGACCGACCCGTAGAGGTGCTCGCCATCGCTGGTCTTGGCCGCCAGGGTAACCGAGATACCGGCCAGCTTCGCCGCCGCCGCCTTGGCCACCGCCGCCGCTGCCGCTGCCGCCGCCGCCCGCTCGCGCTGTAGCTTCACCAGCTGCCGACGCGTCCCCTCCGTCACCGGGGCGGCCAGCTTCTTCGGGAAAAGAAAGTTGCGGGCGTAGCCGTCCTTGACCTTGACGACTGCGCCTTCCTTGCCAAGATCCTTAACCGTATCCATCAAAATGACTTCTGTTGCCATGATCGTGATCCTTATCTCTTGCGCCTAGGCCATCAGCCCGATGTTACGCGCACGGCGTACCGAACGCTTGATCTGCCGCTGCTGTTTCGGGTTGGCACCCGTCAACCGCGCCGGCAGGATTTTTCCGTATTCCGTTACAAACCGGCTCAATAGATCGTAGTCCCGGCTGTCAATGGTCTTCACCCCATCGAGACTGCGTCGCTGCCTGGCAGCGCCTGCATCATCCCGGTCCCGTGATTTGCGCCGGTCATCCCGGCTGTCTCTGCTGTTGTTCATCCGTGCCATTTTGTTTTCCTCTTTCTCCTACGCCCATGCACCGTTTACGCTAGAACGGCAGATTATCCGTGTCCGCCTCCAGCGGTTCGGGCTCTCCATCATTCATGTCATGATCATCCTGCGACGCCTCGTCGTGCAACTCGCGGGCGGGCGCGGCCGGACGGGATTCCGCCACGGTTGCGCCTGTCTCGCGATCCTGCTCCGGCTGCTGGCCGCCTCGACCACCGCCGTCTCCCAGAAACTGAACCCGCTCGGCAACCACGCTGAGCCGGTTGAACTTCTGCCCATCCTTCTCCCACTCGTCGAACTTGAGGCGCCCCTCGATAAAGACCGGGCGACCGCGCTTGAGATACTGGCCGCAGGTTTCGGCCTGTTTCGCCCAGACCGTCACGTTGACAAAGCAGGTTTCCTCATGCTCCTGGCCGTCGGCGGAGCGGTAACGCCGGTTCACGGCCAGACGCAAGTCCGCCACGGCCATCCCGGAAGGCGTATACCGCACTTCAGGATCGCGGGTCAGATTGCCCATTAACATGACTTTATTGAAATTCGCCATCTGTCACCCCTCCTGGACCTAGGCCGCCGTCTCCACGGCGGCAGGTTCCTGCACCCAGGCGAGACTCTGCTCGTCGCCACGGGTGATCTGCACGCGGGTAACATCATCGCTCAGCCGGTAGCGGGCACGCAGGTCGGGGAGCTTGCTGCCGTCGATCTCGAAAACCGCGCGGACGAAGACCCCGGAACGTTGCTTACCCAGCGGGCGGGCGAACTCGCGCCGCCCCAGCTTGCGCTGGCCCAGCACCTTGCCCCCGTGGCGCTCGATCTCGGCCAGCACGTGCGAACGCGCCGCCTCCAGCTCTTCGTCATTCAACAACTCGGGGAAAATAAACAAACCTTCATATGTATTCAATGTCCGCACTCCTGTTTCTTGCTCTCTGTCTTCTCAACCGCATCGGCAACCGTGTTAAACCGGTTCATCGCGCGGTCAACCCCCTGTTTCAAGATCATCTCCACCGCATCGGCAGCCTCATCGACCATTGCCGACACCGTTTCCCGGCGCGTCCCTGTCAGCGGACGCAACACGTGCGCGACCACATCCTCGCGCTCATCATCCCCGCGGCCAACCCCGAGCCGCACCCGCACAAACGCATCCGAACCCGTGTGCTGGATAACCGATGCCAGCCCCTTGTGCCCCCCGCTGCCGCCCCTGGCACGAATCCGCAGCCGCCCCGGCTCCAAATCTACATCGTCCAGCAGGACCACCAGGTCCGCCGCCGTCATCCGGCGCCAGCGCAACCAGGCACCCACCGCCTCGCCACTGGCATTCATGAACGTCAGCGGCTTCATCAACACAACCGCTTCCCCCGCCAGCTCTCCCTTGGCCAGAGCCGCCCGGAACCGCCTGCTCTCGCGAACGTCCATCCCTGCCCGTTGCGCCAGTCTATCCACCACCTCAAAGCCGACGTTATGCGGCGAACCCGCATACGCCGCCCCCGGATTCCCCAGCCCGACAACCAGCTTCACAGCTGCTAGCTTTTAGCCTTGGCCGGGGCCGCTGCCTTAGCCGGGGCCGCTGCCTTAGCCGGAGCCGCTGCCTTGGCCGGGGCCGCTGCCTTAACCGGAGCCGCTGCGTCCGCCGCACCTTCAGCCTCCGTCGCCTCGGACTTCTCCGCCGCGGGCAACGCCACCGAAGCGACGACGATATCGCCGTCGGCAAGAACCTTGAACCCGGCCGGCAGTTTCAGATCCGCCACGCACAGATGCTCACCGACCTGCAGGCCACTGACATCCACCGGGATGCTGTCCACTATGTCACCAGGCAGGCATTGCACCATGATCTCGGCCAGCTGCTGCTCGAGGATACCACCCGTCTTCACGCCGACCGGCTCGCCCGTCAGCTCGATCGGCAGCCTGACCTCAACCAGCTTGTCCATGGACACCGTGATAAAATCAGCAGGGATGATACCACCCTTGATCGGATCATGCTGCACGGCCTTGATCAGCACATGCCCCTCCGGCTTGCCATCCACCTCCAGCCCCATGATCTGGTGCTCGCCATGCCGCTTAAGCATCAATGTGAAATCATGCGTGTTGAGCTGTATGGACGTATTCCCCTTGTCACCATACACCTCGGCCGGGACCGACCCCGCCCCGCGCAACCGCCGCGCTGCCGCCGACCCCGCCGCCACACGCTTCTCCGCCTTCAATACCGTTACTTCTGCCATCTTTTCTACCCTCTCACTCTCTAAACAGCGTCGTTACCGAACGACATTCATGAATCCGCAGCATTGCCTCTCCGAGCAGCTCGGAAACCGTAAGCACCGTCACCGGATAATCCCCGGTGTCCACATTCAGCGGCACCGTGTCCGTAATCACCAGCTCCTGGATCGGAGACGCCTTCAACCGCTCCAGCCCCAGCTCCGTAAGTGTGGCATGACTGACCGCCGCATAAATCGCCTTCGCCCCGCTCTCCTTCAATAACCGTGCCGCCGAACAGAGCGTCCCCGCCGTCGTGGTCATGTCGTCTACCATAATCGCGGTGCACCCGTCAACACTCCCCACCAGCGAGAACGCATCGACCTTGTCAGCCGCCAGACGCTGCTTGGCCACTACCGCCAGCCCGCACTCCAGGCTCTGCGCATAGGCATAGGCCGCCTTGACGCCACCGGTATCCGGCGCAACCAGCACCGGATTCTCCAGCCGCTTCGACTTCAAATACTGCACAATGACCGGGAACGCGTAGAGGTGATCCACCGGAATGTCGAAATACCCCTGGATCTGCTGCGCGTGCAGGTCGACCGTCAAAATCCGGTTCACCCCGGCCGCCACCAGCAGGTTCGCCACCAGCTTGGCCGTGATCGGTACCCGCGGCTGGTCCTTGCGATCCTGGCGCGCATACCCGTAGTAAGGCAGCACGGCGGTAATCCGCTCGGCCGAGGCACGCTTCATTGCATCCACCATGATCAGCAGTTCCATGATCATCTCGTTGGGCGAATGACACAGCGGCTGCACCACAAAGACATCCTTGCCGCGGATATTGTCACAGATCTTGACAAAGATCTCCCCGTCCGGGAAACGCCGGATATCGACATTCCCCAGCGGTGCCCCGATATACTCGGCGATCTTGGCCGCCAGTTGCGGGTGCGCATTCCCCGAGAACACCTTCATCTTTGCATTACAATTGCTGTTCAAATCCAGCTCTCCCGCCTATTCTGCCCACGACGCTGCTATGGTTGCCCGACCTGGAGTTGAACCAGAACTAAGGGCTTCAAAGACCCGTGTGCTACCATTACACCATCGGGCAGCGCCTGGCCTGCCAAACCGTAAAACCGCACCCCCGCTAACGGGGTGTTCAATAAATTTCCAGCCAAAGGAGAGTTGTTTTACCCCTCCCGCCCCGCAAAGTCAAGGAAAAGGGGAGGCGCCTGGCAACTTTATCTTGATCGGCCAAACGCACCTGGAACGCGTCGTCAAGCAGATAGCCAAGCATCACAACACCTGCCGCCCGGCATCAGGGCATCGGAAACAACATACCGCTCGGCTACCAATACCCAAAGAAGATCAAATGCAAGGCCTTCCTAGGCGGGCTGCTGAACCACTACTACGTCGACAAAGCCGCGTAGCCAACACCTGCCGCCGACATCGCCAACTCGTCAACAGCCGAGGTCTGCCCAAGCTTGCCAAAAAACACTGAATAATCAATGTTTCCAGCGCTGTCGCACCCCCTAGCCCGGAGAACACGCACGACTTCCACCGCTTCAAACCCCCAACTCACCCAATCACAGCCGCCTTTTCGGCACGGAGTAACCACCCTGTGAACCCACCAAAAATATTAGAAATATTAGGGACACTCTTTTTATAAAGAAATATTAGGGACACTCTTTTTATAAGATTCTATGTGTCCGACCTCACACCATGATGACAGATGATAGAATCCCATGACGATCCAGAGCGAAGACGGGGCAAAATCCAGCCAGGAAAAACACCTAACCCGAGATTGCAACCCTTATGTACGCGTGAAATCCAGATTGGTACACAATCCGACCGTTTCCGG
>CAZOXS010000304.1:0-3193 GCA_964583785.1 uncultured Victivallales bacterium | reverse complement strand
CCTGCATCGTGTTTTGTGCCGGCATGGTTCTGCCTTGGAAGGCAAGGGCGGGGGGGGAGATGCCAGGCGTTCCGGTAGTTCAGAGCTGAAGAATTATATTTTGCAAAACCCCTTGCTGCGCCCGGCTTCAAGCGGGCGCAGCAAGGGGTTTTGCTAGAGCCTCTAATGGGAATAGTCTTGTTTGCCTGTGTTTTGAAATGGTAGTCTACCGTCATGCGAAGACGGTATCCATTTTTCATCGCCGCCGTGGCGGGCATGCTGCTGCTCGTGGGCATCGTCAGTCTGCTTGACAACAGGTTGCCCGCGTTGTATTGGGCAGGGAAGAATCGGGCCACGGACGAATCCCAGCCTTCGCGTGAAGCTCCGGCGAGTAACGCGGAACGCACGGATAAGGGATTAACATCGAACGCGCCTGCCGTCCACACCCTACCGTCCACTCTCTCGCCTGCTGACTTCCGCCTGCCGTCATCCAACCTTCAGCTCAAGCGCGACTCCGAGTTTGGCACGCCGCGTTTCGTGGGTAACCGCTCCGGCTTTCTCTCCCCGCCTGCGCCAGGCGTACCCCCGGAGGGTGTGCTTCGGGCGTTTCTGGAGGAAAACGGCAGAACATTTACATTGCATGCATCGGATCTGCTTGATCCGGAGAATGCCGCGAAGACGCGCGACGTTGTGACACCGCATAACGGGATGCGGTCCGTGACATGGCGGCAGCAGCATGAAGGGCTTGAGATTTTCGGGGCGTATCTGGCATTGAATCTGACTGCCGATAACAGGATCATCAATATCCAGAGTCGGGCACTGCATGTGCCGAGTCTGCGGTTTCATGATGAGGTCAACGTGACAACCGAGGGAGCGTTCGCGATTGCTGGGCATGAATTGAACGCCCAACAACCAACGCCCAACAACCAACGCCCAACGGAAGCCATCTGGTATCCGCTGGATATGATCACGGTGGTCAAGGCGTGGGATGTTTTGGTGGAGATTTTTGAACAGAAGGAAACGAAGGGAACAAAGGAGACGCACAGGGTGATTGTGCGTGCGGACACGGGGGAGATCGTCGAAAACATCAACCTGACCTGGTCGCTGGAGCCGATCACGCTTCAGGTCTACACCAACGACAGTCCTTCAGCATTCTCTCCCGGCATGGATGAACCCACGAATTACATTCCCCCCGTGTTGACTCAGTCGGTTTTCAGTATTGCGGCTCTGAATACCAACGCCTCGCCCCAGGGGTGGGTGCCAACGGGTGCCAATAGCTCCCTGGGTAATAATATCGATGCCTATGTTGATTTGCTTGATGATAATCAGGTGGACCCCGGTGATCGGATAGAGGGTCCATCGTATCGTGACTTTACGGGACTACCCAATAACAGTACCTCGGCGGTGATGCAGGCCTTCTACTGGGGCAACGTGTTTCACGACCGCCTCCATGCTCTTGGTTTCGACGAGGCCTCCGGCAATTTCCAGCAGGACAACTTCGGGCGCGGCGGGCGCGATGCCGACCGCCTGCGGGTCGAAGTCTGGAACGGGGCGTACCAGACGCCGTACGGAAAGTTTGCCCAGGCCAACATGACCGTGCTCAATGACGGCAATCCACCCCGCATGCAGCTTTATCTCTGGAACCGGGCCGCCGACGAGTTCTTCAATCCGCACTCGCCCGGCATGCGCGACGGTGCGCTGGATGCCGAAGTGATATTCCATGAAGCCGTGCACGGGGTGTCGTCGCGGCTGATCGGCGACGGTTACGGACTCTCGACTGTCCAGTCGCGCGGCATGGCCGAAGGCTGGAGCGACTACATGGCGATGAGTTTGCTGGCAGAACCCGCCGACGATCCACACGGGGTCTATGCCTTCGGCGCTTACGTGGCCGCCTGGCAGACCTGGTCGAATAACTACTATTTCGGCATCCGGCGGTTCCCGTACACCACCGATATGAACAAGGCACCGCAGACATTCGCCGATACCGACCCCAACCAGATTGAATTCAATCCGTCCATTCCGGTCAACCCCTGGTGGGCGACAACGGATCCCGCCGATCAGATTCACCGCATCGGTGAAGTCTGGTGCCTTGCGCTCTGGGAATGCCGGGCCAACCTGATGGAGCGCCACGGCTTTGCGGGGAACGAGATGCTGTTGCAGCTCGTGGTGGACGGCATGAAGCTCACACCCGAGAATCCCGGCTTTCTAGAAGCCAGAGACGCCATTTTGCAAGCCGATCTGGTGAATCATGGCGGTACGAATCAGGTTGGCCTCTGGCGCGGCTTTGCCAAGCGGGGGCTGGGCTGGTCGGCCACTGTGCCGGAGTCCCATTCGACGGTGGGCATTCGGGAGGCATTTGACCTGCCGTTCGGGATCAATGTGATGGTGGCAGAGACTGGCGGAGACGGGGATGGATATCTGGAGCCAGGGGAGAGCGGGGTGCTGACTGTAACGCTGACCAGTCATGAGATGGGGCTTGGGTATGCGGTTGGGGTGCTTTCAACGTCCAACATCCAATATCCAACACCCAACATCGAAGTGACGGGGAGCAATACGGTTTTCGGGAGTATTTCCTCGGGAAATGTCAGGACATCGGCACCACCGTTTACGGTGGACGTTGCCGGGGATTTTCCGGGGAATAGTAATGCCTGGTTCACGCTTCAGGTTGCGAGTGATCAAGGGACGTTCAGTGAACCGGTTGCGGTAAAGATCGGCAATCCCTACGACTATCCGCCGGAAATTCTGGATGTTGCGGTCACCAACGTGACCGAAACATCTGCACAGGTGATCTGGAATACGGGACTTCCGGCTGACGGGATGGTGGAATACGGCAGCACGACCAATTATGGTTCGAGCACCCTGCTCGATCCCATCATGTGCACCAATCACATGGTGGAACTACCGGGGCTCACGAAAGGCACTGAATACCACTACCGGATACACGCCGAGGGCACCAACGGGCTGACGGCGGTCTCCGGTAATTACATCTTCCGTACACGAGCACGAATCTATGTCAACGTCAATAGTGCCGCCACGCAGGAACTGGGCACGATCGAGGCCCCCTACAAGACGCTACAGGCGGCAGCCAATGCGGCGCAATATACGGGTGACGAGATCCTGGTGGCGGAAGGAACTTATACGGGAACCGATTCGGCGGGGGTGCTGGTTCTCGTTGGCAGCGATTGGGACCTTACGATCCATGGCGGCTATTCTG
>CAZOXS010000303.1:0-3127 GCA_964583785.1 uncultured Victivallales bacterium | reverse complement strand
CCAGGCGTCGGCGCTGCCGGCGAGATCGCGGTTGAATGCCTGCATGGCCACTTCCACGCCGGCCTCGGCACTGAGAAACGCCTGCATCCATGCTCGCGAACGCCCGCCCATTCGCATTTCGGTTACGATAAACCGTCCGGCGGACGCCACGACAACCGTTACCACCGCAATCAGAATCAACCCCGTGACTAGCACCGATCCACGTTGATGCTGTCGGTTCGGGGCATGCCGGTTGGCGAGTCGTTTCATGGATGCACCTATAATTGACAGTTTCGCAGGAATACGCGTGTACTCAGTTCATCTTCATAATGTTGACGCACAAAGCTGGTGACGGCGCGCAGTTTAATGTCCAAGCTGCTCGCATCGTTCACGCTGGTGGTGACAGCACCGTCCTGATCATAGAGCGTGAACGCAACCGAATCGACCCCGCCTGCCACCATTTGGTAGTTTCCGTTTTCCCAACGCATGATTCGATCTCCTGACTTTGAAAAGAAAATTGAGGTATCACCGGCAGGGGTCTTACGCGTGTAATAGACATAGGATGACGGGTTGTAGGAAATGATACGCTTGGCAGACAGCAGGTCACGGCTCATGATATTGGCGACATGTCGCAGTGTACGGCTCATTTGGGCCTGTGCAATACTGCCGGAGGCCGCGTAGGACAGGCTTAAGAACGTGGTCAGGACCAGGGCAACGGCGGTTGCGCCCAATGCAGAGGCAACCAGTAGCTCGACGAGCGTAAACCCGCCCCTGCTGCCCCGGCTGCCTACCCCCCTGCCTGTTTGTTCGGAAGTCATTTCCCGACTCCTTGGCTGTACACAATGCTGGAGAACACGCTCGCGTCACGATCACCGGCTTTCGTGAGCCAGCTAACCTCAACCGACACCGCGTAGATCGAGGTCCCCGGATGAAACTCGTCATAGGGTTGACTGTAAATGACGGCCTGGCCCTCGGGGAGTTGATTGAGGGCCGGATTTAGAGCAGCACTGATTGCGTTACTTGCCGGCATGGATTCAATCGCCGATTCGCTTAATGCGCGCAGCTTCTCGATTTCGCTCTGGGCAATGAAGCTGGCGCGAACCTCGTCCCGCATGGGGCGAATCATGTTGAACGTCTGGGTCAACAAAGCAAACAAAGCCATCGCACTGCCAACCGTCAGCACCATGCCGATCATGACTTCCAGCAGCGTGAATCCTTTACGACGCGTGCTCATGCCATCCTCATTCGTTGCCGCCCTTGATGTTCTCCGCGCCGGGTCGATGCCCTTGGCATCAAATACCAGGCCAAGACAGTCACACTCCGAACGCTGGAGATATATAATATTGCAACGCCTGCCCTGTCGAGCTATTTGTTTTCCACCTCAGCCCGCGAAGGCGGAAGAAAAATCGAAACGCCTGCTCCCGGCGGCTCTTTGGCTCGTTGCGGCAGTATGCAGCGGTATCCTACCGGCCCCACTTGCAGATGACGCAGTGGCGGCAGTCGAGATTCACCGGGGTCGGGATGGTCTGGCCCTTGCGCCGTGCCACGCTGGCCTGGTAGTGGTTCATCAGGGCCAGCAGCGAGCCGAGGGCGATGAACCCGCCGGGGGCGAGGATCATCAGCGAAATCGGGGTCACGCCCGGAATCTGTAGTTGCGGTAGGCCCTTCCAGATCGTGATCGTGCCCGCCCCCAGCAATTCACGGCAGATGCCGAGGATGCTCAGGCTCAGGGTGAACCCGAGCCCCATGCCGATGCCATCAGCGGCCGAGAGCAGCACCGAGTGCTTGCAGGCAAAACCCTCCGCGCGTCCGAGAATGATGCAGTTGACCACGATCAGCGGAATGAACAAGCCCAGACTGGCATGCAACTCCGGCGCGTAGGCGTTCATCACCAGATCCACCAGGGTGACGAACGTGGCGATCACGACGATATAGCAGGGGATGCGCACCTTGGAGGGCACCACGCCGCGAATGGCGGAGATCACCATATTCGAGCAGATCAGCACGAACGTGGCGGCCACGCCCATCCCCAGGGCATTCTCCAGTGAGGTGGTGACGGCGAGGGTCGGGCACATGCCCAGCACCAGGCGGAAAATGGGGTTTTCCTTCCAAAGGCCCTTGACTAATTCCTTCCAGAAACGCATGGCTCAGTTCCCTCCGTTTTCAATGGCCTCGCGATTGGCGAGATAGGCTTCCAGTGCCTCGCGCACCGCGTCGGTTACCGCCCGCGACGAGATTGTGGCGGCGGTGATGTGGTCGATGTCGCCGCCGTCCTTTTTGACGCGCCAGTTGGTCTGTTGGAGATCCTGGCCGGCCAGACGGTCGCGGAAACCCGGCGTGTCGATATTGGCACCGAGGCCAGGGGTCTCCTTCTGCTCGAGAATGGCGATGCCGATCGATTTGCCCTGCGCGTCGAAACCGAACATCAGGCGGATATTGCCGCCGTAGCCATTGGGCGAGCCGGTCTCGACCGCCGCCCCGGCAAACACGCCGGCCTTGCGGGCGGTGTAGAAGGTCCAGTCGCGCTCCTGGTGGCGCACGGTGACGGCCTCCTGCATCGGGATGTTATCGTATTGGTTCGTGCCAGGCAGCACGGCTTCCAGCGCCTTTTGGCGGCGCTGGATATTGACCTCGGCAATGCGATCGCGCGTGAGGGCGTCGACGCCCGCCAGCAAGCCTCCGGCAATCAGGCAAATCAGTGTCAGGGTGAGGGTCAGTTTAAGCATTTCCTTCATTTTGTCTTCCTTGATTGACCAAAGATTCCAGGTTGCGTGTAGCGGTTGATGAGCGGGGTGATGGCATTCATCAGCAGGATGGCGAAACTGACGCCTTCGGGGTAGCCGCCCCAGCGGCGGATCAGCATGGTCAGCACCCCGCACCCCGTGCCGTAGATCAGCTGGCCACGCCGTGTCAGCGGCGAGGTGACCATGTCGGTCGCCATGAAAAGCGCCCCGAGCATTAGTCCTCCAGCCAGAAGATGAAAGCTGACCGGCATGTTGGTCTCGGGTGCGACTACGCGCAGGATCGTGGCCATGATGGCGACCGTGCCGATGTAGGTGACGGGGATGTGGCAGGTGATGCAGCGCCGGAAGAGCAGGTAAAGGGCACCGAGGATCAGGGAGGCGGCGGAGACTTCGCCCATGCAGCC
>CAZOXS010000302.1:0-7873 GCA_964583785.1 uncultured Victivallales bacterium | reverse complement strand
CTGCCTCAGTTGCGGCGCAACTGGGCTACATGACCATACAAAAATCAAGGGCGGGGAAGCCAGTTAGCCTCCCCGCCCTGGACCTTACCGTACGTTCTTACGCCCGGGTCGTCAACCCGCTGGCCTCGACAATCTCGATCTCGATGTCACCCTTGGTGCCGAGTTCCTTCTGGATTTCATCTTCGGGGATCTGCTGGAACGTCGGCAGGTAGCGGTAGTAAACCTCTAGCATCAGTGTGCAAAGAATCGTATCCATCACCTCGCCATTGCCGCCGTTGTGCTCACTCTTGCCCGGCGAGATCCAGGACCCGATTTCCTGCGGCTGCCCCTTGTGATCAACGTAGCCGCTGGCATCTTTACCCACCACATTCTGCACCTTGGTCAGCGGAACCGAAAACTGAGCGTTCCAGGCATCCCAGACCGCCCCGCCTTCCTGGAAGAAGGCCTGCGTAATGTAATACCAGTAATAGACAGGCGAAGCGCCCTTTGGATTCTCCCAGTCAAACGGGAAGTTCTGCTGCAGCGAGGGAAGCGTATTGCGCACCTCCTTGCTCTTGGCCTCGCCGAGGAACTGCATGCAGAGCGCGCCGGCGCCGGAGAGCCCGTGCGTGGCACTCGCTCCTGTGTAGCCGAATCCGCCATACCCGTTACTTTCCCCGTAGTTCTTACGGAAACCGAGCACCGCCTTTTTCATGCAGTCCTCCAGCCCTTCGACATCATACGATAGCCCCGCGATCTTGGCCGCTTTGAGCGACTGCACACACCAGGCCATGAAGGAGGTGTCATCACGTCCCGTCCCTCCAGACTTGAGACCGTAGTCGAAACCACCACTTGCGTTCTGGCCCTTGACAACCACTTCCAATGCTTTGACTGCCGCCTCCTTCACGGTCGGATTCTTGGTCATGCCATAGGCCTCCGCCAGCGCGTAGGCCACGATCGGCTGGGTGTAATCATGACCGTCACGTCCCTTGAAACGACCGTTGGGCTCCTGGGATTCGGTAAGAAACCGCAACCCGGACTCAACCACACTACCAAACTCCTCGGATGCCGGTGTGTCACCGTGTGCCAGGTAGGCAAGCAGGGCCAGCGACGTCATCGCCGGTTTGTTTTTGTTCCACGAACCGTCTGAGTTCTGATTTTTGGCCAGCCATCGTAGTGCCCGCAGGACGGCCTCCTGAGTGTGCCTACCGCCGCCGAAATTTTTCACTGCGGCACCTTGGGCGCCGGGACTGCGGCTCCCCAT
Organism: uncultured Victivallales bacterium; assembly: GCA_964583785.1. Classification (GTDB taxonomy): domain Bacteria; phylum Verrucomicrobiota; class Kiritimatiellia; order UBA8416; family UBA8416; genus UBA8416. The sequence goes on along the minus strand of CAZOXS010000302.1, from coordinate 6,630 downwards.
GATCCCGCGCATGACGACCGGACTCTTGACCATGGCCACGGAATCAAACTCGGCCGGTTGCACACTGGCGGTCTCGGCCGGTGGCGACACGGTCTCGGACGGCAGCGAAGGCATGTCGGCCGAAAAATCCATCTGCACATCCGTCGGTTCCGGCGGCTCCAGCGGTTCCGTTTCCGGCTCGATGATCTCCTCAAGCTCTTCAATCGGCTCGGGCTCAACAACCTTGACCGGGATCGATCGAACCGGCTCCGGGGTCAGTTGCGCCAGCAGGGTGATCAAACCGAGAATGAGCACCGGCACCACCACCGCCGCCGCTGGTGAGAGCAGCCGCAGCATCTGAAGTTTCGCCCATTTGTGCTCGCCGCTCTCTTTTGGCTGCTTTAAGCCCGCGGAAACGCGTTTCCACTTATCGCGAAACGAGAGCTCGTCAAATATCTTCATCAGATCATGCTCGTGTAACGCGGCAAACGCGTCCTCGTCGATGATCGTATCTACCGGGATTTCACTCATTGCGCCATCTCCTATTTGTCTTCCACATGACGTTTACAAAGCCGATTTCACCCTGTAAACGCATAGACGGGCAGAACTATTAGAAACGTTTTACAGGCTGAAGACGGAAATATTCGTCATCTGCTCCCTAGCCAGGATATTGAGGATCCGGATCAGGTAGGAGTGAGGCGAATCCCCGGTGCACTTGATGATCACGCTAGCCTTGCGACTGAACGAGGCCATACGCGTCAATTGCTGGTCCAGTGACGCCAGGCCGCTGCGCCCCATGTAGGGGCGGCCATTGAGCACCCAGCCTTCCTTGCCGATCTGGATCGTCAGCAGGTCATCCACCTGCGTCTCGGGCGTGGACGTGGAATCCGGTGCCGGACGCGACACATTCAGATTCGCGAGAATATCCGATTCCTTCAGCGTCACAATGAAGAAGATCAACAACTGGAAGACCACGTCAATCATCGGCGTCATCTCAAGTTTGGCTGTATCTCCCTTGTTGCGCGATTTTCGCTTTTTTGCCATAACCCGAATCCTTCTTTGGTTAAGTCTTGGGTATCTTGATCGCGGCGAAATCAATACGCCAAATTCCCGCCTCGGAACACATATCCATGACCTTTCGGACATCCTTATGCTGCGTCCGCCGATCGGCACGGATCATCACCGGGAAAGAGCCAAGCCGGTTGAAGCGTCCGCGTATCACCTGTCGCAAGGCATTTTCGCTGAACTGGACATTATTGATCGACAGCCACCCGCGACGATCAACCTCGATCACCAGCGTACGGGGGTCCTCGCCCTCGTAAAGCGGCCCTTGCTTGGCGCTTTCCAGCTCGATTTCCTCGTTGATGTTCTCATCCATCTTGATGGTGACAATGAAGAAGATGATCATCTGGAACACGACGTCGATCATTGGCGTCATATCCAGTTCACATCCATCAGATGACCGTTTGCGTCTCATGGCGTGATCCCCTTAACGATGTTAATCCTCAACCACTTCAACGTGACGCAGGTCCTTGATCATTTCCATGGTCAACGCCTCCATGCGCAGCACAATGCGGTTGGCGGTGTTGCGGAATATGTAATAAACCGTCACACACGGGATTGCAATCGTCAACCCGCCTGCCGTTGTGTACAACGCCTGGGCAATGTTCATGGCCAGCACACCGATGTCGGGAGCGCCACCGGCCAGCGTGGCGAAGGCCGCGATCATGCCCTGCACCGTACCGAGCAGGCCAAGCATCGGGGCCAGGTTGGCAACCACGGAAAGCCAGGTCAGCTTCTGCATCAGCTTCTCGGTTTCCAGGTCGGCGGCCGTCGCAATGGCCTCCTCGATCACATCAAAGCCTTCCTCGACATGGCTGAATCCGGCACTCAGGATATTTGCCAGCGGACCGGGCTCGTCATCGCAGCATTTCAACGCCTTGAGCACATCACCCTCAGCCATGGCCTGGGTGACCGCATCAATCAGGTTCTGCGGCAGGATTTTGGCCGGGCGCACGGTAATCGCGCAATCGACACCGAAATAGACGCCCGCCCCTGCGGCGGCGAAAATCGCCAACCAGAGGATGAAGGCCATCGCGCCGGATTTGAAGACGATCGAGAGAAACCCGCCCGAACTGGTCGATGGCGCAGCCGCAGACACCGCCTCGCCTGCTTCTGTCACCAATTCGCCCGCTTCCTGCCCGTAAAGCGCCCCTGCCGTCAAGGCCAGAACCATCACACCAAGCACCGAAAACAAAACCCAACCCTTCTTCATGTGAACAGTCTCCCTCTTGTTTTTGTATCCATGCCATCCGAAGCCAACCACAAGCGACGGCGTCATGCAATCGTTTATCCTACTTGATTTTTGCGGCAAATTCACTGGTGCCGAAACTGCCGATCAGCCGCTTGCGCCAGCGTTCGGCGTACTGCACCTCATTGAGTGCCTCATGCGCCTTGATTGCCTTGTAAAGGGCTTCCGGCTGGATGAAGGTGACATCCTGGAAAAGCAGGATCGTGCGCAGGTAGCCGTCCAGCAGTGCCTCGCGCGGTTTTTTCTCCTGCATCTCCAGATCCCCGCGGCGCACCTGCGCCACGGCCGCCACCTCGCGACTGCCGGTCTCGACCATCGTACGCAGGACTGTGCGCAGGGAGGCAATACGCCCCTCCGCCAGCAGCACCTCACTGTAGACGCTGGCAAAGGCACCTGATTTGAGCGAATCCGGATTGTTTTTCAACAGATCCTCGCAAAACTTGAGCGCGTCCTTGGTACGGTTGGTACGCAAGTAGGCCAGGGCCAACGCCTGTCCCGCCACCACATCCGGCCCCAGCATCGTGTAAGCCGACACAATTTGCGACAGCGGCTGGATCGCCGCCTGGTAGTTGCCGCTATTGACGGCGGCAAGTGCCTGCTGCAGGCCGGCCGGCGGCTGAGCCACCGCGACCCGCTCTACATCGGCGGCTCTAAGCGTCTGGGTTATCCCTCGGTCGGTTTTGACCTCGAAGCTCCGAGATGCGGCCAGATAGCGCACGGATCCTTGGGCCTGGCCGCCGTTTTTCAGGAATACAGTCGCCGACTGCTGTGCCGCACAAGGCAGGGCCAGCGCCAGTATCAACAGGGCCGCCGTCACAAGGCGGGATCGTCCACCAATGGCAGATCTTGATTTCAAATCGTTCATATCCATCTCCTTGATCACAGCAGCGGCTCGTCATCCGCCGCCGAGGTTTCACCGTTTGATTCACCCGTTTTTGCCGATCCCCCTTTGACGCGGGCGATGTTCTGCGCTTGACGCACAGCTGGCGCATCTTTCCCGTTGGGGAACGCTTCAAGATACTTCTGGGCGTCTTGCACCACATCGTCCCAGCGTTCCATTTCCACCATCAGCGGCAGGCAAGCGGCATAGGCCGCCTGCAAGTGGGGAGCAACGGCCGCATCGTTCGGGTCACGGAACATGATCACCGACTGATAGGCCGCCACGGCCTCGTCGCGATAGGCGGCCGCCTTCTCAGGCGTCCCGAACTGCCGCTCGGCGGCCGATTTGCGCTCGTAGATGCGGGCCACGCCAACGTCCAATTCTGTCCGCGCCCCGTCATCCTTGACGAGCCGACGCGCCCTGATCATGACCTCCACCGCCTTGTTGAACAGCTCGGGGCGCTCCTTCTCGTCTGCGATCTCACTGGCGACCGCCGCGTAGGCGTCGCTGGCCGCACGGCAGATGTCCACCGTGAACCCGGATTTCGGGTAGTCCTCGAGCACTTTCTCCAGATGCTTGGCGGCCTCGGCAAAGCGTTCCAGCCGGACCAGCGCCAGCCCCTTGCCGACCCTGGCCGCTTCCAGCAGACCGCCGTCCTTGGTCGTCCCAATGATCCGGTCATACCCTTCGATGGCAATCTCGAATTCACCGGCATCAAAAAGCGTCCGACTGGCCGTCAGGATCTGTGAGGGCGTGTACTCACCATCCCCCGAGAACATCTGCTTGAAATAGGCCACCGCCTCGGTCCGCATCCCCATCTCCAGCAGGTTGACACCGATCATGAAGACCGCGTTCGTGGCTTCCGGGGAATCCGGATAATCCTTCTGCAATTGCTGCAAGGCCTTGCGAGCCTCATCCGCCTTGCCAATCACGGTATAAAGCGTACCGACCTGGCTGAGTGCCGACGGGGCAAAGGCGGAATCGGGGAATTGCTTGACCAGTTCCTCCAGCTTCTTGATGGCCTTGGGCTTGTAGTAGTTCTTCAGGATCCACTCGTCCGTCAGCTTCTTCCCGGCCCGCTTCTCGAGTGCCTCCTTGACCGCCGGAGGAACCTCCTTGCGGGTGGCATCGGAAATGGCCCCGAAGAGCATTGCCCCCTGCATCACCTGTATATTGGCTTTGGCCTCATCTGGATTCTTCTGGTAGGCTTCCCGTTTGGTTTCGTCCTTGAGTAAGTCCTCGATCTCGTTGAACTTCCTGACGGCCAGATCGGCGTACCTGGGGCCCAATCCCTTCAAGGCGGCCGCAAAGCGGTACATGGCGCTGATCTGTAGATGGGTTTTCTCGCCGCTCTCCTCGAGTTTCTGGATCAGCACGTTCAGGGCCTTGATCTGTTCCTGGGGCTTGCCCTGCTTCTCGTAAATCGTTGTGATGCGGTTCAGCGCGTCCATGTAGGCCGGTTTGCCCTCGTGATCGGCCACGATCCGCTGGTAATACTCGAGCGCGAGATCCAGCTCGTTGTTGCGGAACGCCTCATCCGCGAAGCGGTAGAGTTCCACCACCGTGCGGGGATGGTTCTTGAAATATTCGAAGAACACGCCATAGGTCTCGCGCAGTTTCGCGGGCTCGTTCTGTTCGCCGTATTTGAAGGCGACGCGAACCACCTGGTCGCCCGCCTGCGCCATCAGGGTCGGGTTCTTATTGAAACGCTCGGAGGTATGCCTGACCACGGTATCGGCCAGCGTGAAGTCACCGGTCTCGATGTAGCAAGCCGCCAGTTCGCCAAGCGCCTGGACGGCGGTCTCGCGGTCGGGGAATAGCCCGAGCACCTGCTCGTAGAGCACCGCCGCCTCCGCGTAGCGCTGCTGATTGAACAACGTGCGGGCCTCGCGGAACTGGGCGGCTTCCACTGCCGCCCATTGCTCGTCGGTGATCTTGGTCTTGATTTCCTTGTCAAACACCTCTTTCAGCAAGGCCTCGACCTTGCGGAAACGGTTGCCGGCGTCAGGGGCCCAAGCCGTATTGGGGTAACGAATGAACACGTTGAGGAAATGCTGCACCGCGCCCGAGCTGCCCTTGCCTTTTCCAACAAGCATCTGGTAGGCCTTCTCACGGTCGCCACCCTCCTTGATGATCCGTTCGGCCTCCTCCTGCATGATCTTGCCGATCAGGTAGCGACATTGGGCCATGGGGCTGAGCTTGGTCAGATCCTCGCCCGAACTTTTGGACTCCGCGATTAGTGCCTCATCAATCCCGTTCAACTCCGCACTGTAGTCCTCGACCAGCGACAACGCCCCGTCGACATTACCCTGCATCATGCGCATGTGCGCCAGCATGACGACCGCGCGCCCGAACCAGACGTCCTGCACCCAGAGGATCTCGTCGACGATCGTCTTGGTCTCTTTCAGCAACGCTTCGCGCTCGGCACCGCTGGCCTGCTCGGCCATCTGGATAAGCACCTCGGAAAGCTCGCTCTGGAGCTGGCGGGCAATGTGGCGCTCGGGCTTGGCCTTGATCGCCATGCGGTAGGCCTCGGCAGCCGCCTTGCGGTTGCCCAGAAGCAGCATCATCTGGGCGTACTTGTAGGCGGAAGACATGTAGAAGGGCTTCAGGGCACCTTCCGGCCCGTTCGGGAACTTCTTGAAGAAACTGTCGTAATGCGCCTGCGCCTTGTCATATTGGCCATACGCATAATAATTATCCGCCAGCGTCAGTTTGAGTGTCCACGCCCCCTGCGAATCCCCCGGAGTCGCGGCCACCAGCGCCTCGGCCTCGGCAAACTTGCCCTGTGCCCCGAGCCCCTGCACCTTGCGGATGTTCATGATCTCGGGGGGGAGACTCAGCCGCTCGAGCACGAGGGTCGAGTAGTTCGGCATGTGCGCTGCCAGCAGACGATCGGCATACTCGAGATCCTGTTCCTGCTCGGGAGTCAGACCACTGCCCGCCTCCAGCGAGTTCTGGGCAAGAACCGTCGCCACCATGGCCAGGCTGGCCGCACCAAAGACAGTGAACGCACAAAAACGACGTTGGAAACTCTTTCGGTGTGTCATGAATTCTTTCTACTGGCTTTGTGATTAGAAGTCAAAATGTTTTTCATAAGATTGGCATGGATATTATTGGACGTTTCTGCTATCAATGCGCACATGAACATAACCGATCATGCCTTTTTTGCGTTCTTTGATCAGGAAATGTCGTCGACCATGGCCGCCGGAGCGTCGCTGCTGGAGCTGGAGGACGGGGCCGTGTTGTTCCACGAGGGCGATCCGCCCGATAACCTTTACCTGGTCCTGGAGGGCTCGGTCGCGATCAGCAAGCATGACACCTCGGGGCAGAACCAGGTCATCGCCCACATCCACGCCAACGACTTCCTCGGCGAGTTCGCTATTCTCGATGGAGGCCCACGCAGCGCCACCGTCTCCGCGGCAGGACCGGTCAAGCTGGCGGCCATCAGCCGCGACAT
>CAZOXS010000301.1:0-3890 GCA_964583785.1 uncultured Victivallales bacterium | reverse complement strand
GCCGCGTCCTGCTGGCCGCTCTTGAGGAAGCGCGGGTTCTGCCCCAGCGCCTCCTGCCGGGAGTAGCCCGTGACGTTCACGAAAGCGGGATTGACGTACTGGATAGCACCGTCGCGATCGGTGATGATCACGGCGTCAGTGGCCTGCTCCATGGCCATGCTCAGTCGCAGGCGCTCCTGCTCGGCCCGCTTGTGCTCGGTGATGTCGTGATAGTTGCCGAGGATACCGTGAATATCAGGATCATGCAGTAGATTGCAGCCTGTGAAACTGATCCATTTATAGCTTCCGTCTTTGCAGCGGTATCGGACTTCAATATTTCCGGTGGCGTTTTGGTTTTTTAGAAGGTCCACAATGAATGCTTTTGCCGAGTCCAAATCATCGGGATGCACATTAGCGAGGGCATTCTCGCCGACAACCTCCTCCGGCTTCCAGCCAAAGTATTTCTCAACATTTTCGCTCTTGTAACGATTGATTCGTTTTTCATCAATAATGACAATGACATCGCCGATGTTGGAAATCATTTTGCCCTGCAATGCCTCACTCCGCAGCAACGCCTCCTCCGCCTGCTTGCGCTCGGTGATGTCCTGTATGGCTCCATGCATCCTGGCGGGATTCCCGTGTTCATCGTACACAAGCTCACCGGTACCATGAACCCAGCGTTCCGCCTCGTCGTTAATACGGATTATCTTATATTCATGGCTGAAAGACGTTCTGTTCCTTACTACGTATTCATGGTAGGCAACCAGTTCTTCACGGTGGTCCGGATGGATAAAGCCGGCCCACCCCTCGATCGTGTGCGGATAGAACTCATCTATTCCGAATATCCGGTAGAATTCGGGCGAGCATACCCATATGCTTTTCCCCAACTCATTCTCATTGAGGTTCGTTGAATAAGAACATATATGAGCCACAGTTTGCGAGCTAAGCATCATCTCTTCGCTCTTGCGCAACTGCGCCTCCGCCTGCTTGCGCGCTTCGTTTTCCTCCCGCGCATCCTCGAGCAGGTTAAGCGTGGCCAGCGCACCCTGACGCACGGCATCGTTCGCGACCTCCAGTTCCCTGACCTTGGCTTGCAGCGCACGACTCAGGGAAAGGATACGGATCTGGGCCTGCACACGCGCCAGCAGTTCGCGATTGGCGATGGGTCTGGCAATATAGCCATCGGCACCGGCATCAAGACCAGACGCCTGTTCGTTGCTATCGGTATAGACACCCGACATCAGGACGATCGCCATATCCGCAAAGGCTGGGTCCTGCTTGATCCGTCGGCAGACCTCCAGTCCATCCAGGCCGGGCATTGTGCGGTCCAGCAGGATCAAATCCGGCCGTTGCTGCCGGATCGCCTCGAGCGCGGCCTCGCCGTCCTCAGCCAGGTCCACGCTGTAGCCCGCCTTTTCCAGCAGCCGCGCGGTGCCGATCCGCACGTCGGCATCGTCATCCACCACCAGGATTCTCATCGGATCCGTCATGACTGCCTTTCCGGTTCATGCGACGGGACTGCCGAAAGGGGCTCGGTAAGTTGCGCGTCGCTGATTATCACAAACGTTGGAATATTGACAATCAACCAGTGGAAGAAGGGGTACGTTTCCGCGAATGCGGACGGGGAAAGCCGATCGCGGGCCAGCTCGACAAACGTATCCAGATTGGCCGGCCAGTAGGTCGTATGGAATCCGTGCGAGCGGTAAGCCCGGAAGACCCACAGCGCGGTCTGCGCCAGCACCTCCGGCTCATAGGCCAAAAACATAGAGCCCATGAACCGGCAGAAATTGCGGCTGTTGTCCTCCATCATTTCCCGGTTCCCGGGCCCGATTAGTTTCTCCAGGTCGGGCCGGGTCCCCATGCGGCGGTTGAGCGATTCGGCCAAGCTATCGCGCGCGGCCTCGAATTCGGCGGCGGTTTCGGAGCACGGCTGACGAAGTGTTTTGGCGGTTTCTATCAAGTAATCCAGGTTCATGGTGTCTCCTCTTCCTCTGTTGGTACACTGAAAATAAACGCCGCGCCTTGGCCGGGACAGCTCTCCACACGGATACGCCCGCCATGCCCCTCGACAACCAGCCGCGCGATGGCCAGTCCGAGCCCCGTGCTGCTTTCGCCGGCGGTCTTTCGCTGGCCCGTTCGACCGAAGGCAGTGAACAGCCGCACCTGATCCGCAAGCGGGATTCCGGGGCCTTCATCGCGCACGGCGAAGACGATCTCCTGCCACTCCCAGCGCGACGAGACCCAGACGCGCTGGCCGGATACGGAGTGCTCCACCGCGTTTCCGACGAGATTCAGGATAACTTGCTGCAACTTGGACGCGTCCACCCGCAACCGGCGTGTGTCATCCGTCGGTTCCACCAGCAGGGTGATTCCTTTCTTTTCCGCCACCAGTCGCGCGATCGGCTCGGCGCCGGCAACAAGCTCGCGTGCCGTGACCGGAACCCGGTTTAAACGCAAGTGGCCCGACTCGATCACGGCCAGGTCGAGGAAGTCATCGATAAGCGTTTTCATGCCCGTGGCAGCCTTTAGGCAGATGCGTAGAAACTCGCGATGTTCTTCGGAGAGTTCCGGTCCGGCCTCGTCGAGTACGAATTCGCCGTAGGTCATGATCAACCCGATCGGCTTGCGCAGGTCGTGTGCCGCCATCCCGAGAAACTGGTTCTTGAGCTGGTTCAGCTCACGCAGCTCTGCGTTGGCTTGGTGGAGTTGCCGGGTCAGGTTGTTCAACTCCCGGTTCAGGTCCAGCACTTCGTCGCGGAGTTCCACCTGTTCCTGGAAATCGAGACTGGCGAGGGCGAGAGTGCCGCCGGACACGGGAAAGAACCGGAAGCCGAGCGTCTCGGGTTTGCCCGACGAGGTGCTCAGCGTGAGCCGATGCACCATGCCGCCCTGCCGGATAAGCGCCGGCAGATCAAGGGTGTGGTTGAAGTCCACTATCTGTTCCGCCAGCGGGCAACCTACGGCCCCGGCCCGCAGCACCCGGCGGGCCGGATCGTTCATGCCAATCACCTGATCCTGGGCATCAAGATGAAGCACCAGCACCGGTGCAGTCTCCTGCATATAGGTGTGAAGAGCCGCAGCGATGTCCGGCCGGTCAAACATGATTGCCGTGCTCCTTGATCCACGCCGCGAGTGCTCCCAGATCGGTCAGGCAGCATACGCCTGGCAATCGTTCGATCCGTTCCTTGCCCCCCCAGCGGAACGCCTGACCGCCGACCATAATCGGCAACCCGGGGAATGCCGCGCGAATTTCGGCGGCGGCGCGGATGACCTCCGCCAGGCCAAATGATGTGGCCACGGAAAGCGCCACCACGTCCGGACGTTTCTCGGCGATAAGCGTGATCACATCGCCCACCGGCGTGTTGGCACCGAGGAAATAGCCTCGCCAGCCGTTCAACTCGAAGACGTCTGCCACCATCTTGCCGCCGATCTGGTGATACTCGTTGGGTACACAGGTGATGACCGCCGACTTGCCGTTGCGCGGCTGGGCAAAGAGCCGGGGGTAAGTCAGGTTCAACAAGCTCTCGCTGATGGCTGTGGCCAGGTGCTCCGTGGCCACGGAAATCCGACCCCGTTCCCAAAGCTCGCCCACTTCATAGAGAGACCGCCGCACCAGATCATCGTAGATCGACCGCAGCCCGGCATCAGCCTCCAGCCATTGCTTAAAATGTTCGCGGCACTGCTGGCGGTCGTGCGCCAGCAAGCCGTCCAGATAGGCGCGATAGACAGACTCGGGGTCAAACCCCGGCTTGACGGGCAGGCTCATTGAGGCTCCCCCGAAAGCGCGCCTGAAGCGTGCGGCACGGCCGCGATCTTATGGCGAGGCGGCTCGCCCAGCCGCATACACAGTTCATTCACTTCAAGTTTGAGTTCGATCATGCGCAGCTCGCGGCCGACCGCAACGGCGTTGA
>CAZOXS010000300.1:0-5826 GCA_964583785.1 uncultured Victivallales bacterium | reverse complement strand
CAATTCATTTCAACGCCCAACAACCAACATCCAACGCCCCTCTCAACCAATCGCCAGCATCCGGTCAATTGCCCCCTTGGCGCGCCCCCGGATATCCTCCGGCACCTGGATCTCGTACTGCATCTGGCGCAGAGCCTCGAGCGTGTCCTCCAGTGTGATCAACGCCATATGCGGGCAACGGTGACTACAGAGCCGCAACATCTCGCGGTCCGGGTTCTCCGCCATGATGTTGTCCGCCATCGCGCATTCGGTCAGCAGCAGGTAGCGCGGTGCCGGATTATCGCGCACGTACCGGATCATGGCAGAGGTGCTGCCAGAGAAGTCGGAAGCCTCGACCACCTCCGGCGGGCATTCCGGATGCGCCAGTACAACCGTTCCCGGGAACTGCCGCCGCACATCCGTGACATCCTCGACACCGAACAACTCATGCACCTCGCAGCGGCCATGCCAGGCAATAAAGTTGCTGCCCGAGAGCGAACAGCCCGCCGAGGCCTGCTCCGGGAATAACACGGTCTTGCCTGTCTCGCGCGCGACGTTCCTTGCCAGGAATTCATCAGGAATAAAGATCACGGCCTGCCCCGGGAGCGAGGCCACCACCTTGGCGGCATTGCCTGAGGTGCAGCAGATATCCGTCTCGGCCTTCACATCCGCATAAGTGTTGATGTACGTCACCACCGGTACGCCCGGATACTGGTGCTTGAGCGCCCGCACATCCTCCGCCGTGATGCTCTGCGCCAGCGAACAGCCCGCCTTCTGCGCCGGGATCAGGACCGTGCGATCGGGATTGATGATCTTGGCGGTCTCGGCCATGAATTCAACCCCGCAGAACACGATCACCTGATGCCGCGTCTCGGCCGCCTTGCGGCACAGTTCGAGCGAATCCCCGGTGATATCGGAAACGAGATGATAAACCGCGGGTTCCATGTAGTTGTGTCCCAGAATGACCGCGTCGCGTTCCTGCTTCAGCCGGTTGATCTCGACCGCCAGTTCCGCCTTTGTCCGCCACTCGACCTCGGGAACCACATCACGCAGGTGCTGCGCGATCCACTCGGCCATGTCTTTGATATCCGTTATTGCCGACATTGTATGCTCCTCTTTTTTACTTTCCGCACACCATCTGGTGCGGTAACATGCCATCTGATTTTTCCGAATAAAACGACAAGGATTACCAAAATGAGCGTAACTTACCAGCGAAAACCGGACTGGCTGCGCGTGCGGCTTTCAAGCGGGGCGGACTTTAAGGAAATCAGCAGCCTGGTACATGGCCATAAGCTGCATACGGTCTGCGAGTCGGCGATGTGCCCGAATATCCATGAATGCTGGGGCCAGCACAAGACGGCGACGTTCATGATTTTGGGCGACACCTGCACCCGCGCCTGCCGGTTCTGTGCGGTGGCCACGGGAAAACCGCTGCCTGCCGATCCGGACGAACCCGCCCGTGTGGCCGAGGCCGTCAAGACCATGGGCGTGCGCCATGCGGTGATCACCATGGTCACACGTGACGATCTTGCCGACGGCGGATCCCTCGCCGTAGCCGACACCGTACTTGCGATCCGCGAGTCGGCACCAGCCTGCACGATCGAGGTGCTCGTTTCCGACATGAACCTCAACCCCGACGCCATCGGCCGTATCGCCGAGTCACACCCCGAGATCAACAGCCACAACCTGGAAACCGTACGCTCCCTCACGCCGACGATCCGCTCGCGGGCGGATTATGACCGGTCACTCGAATACCTGCGCATGGTGAAACAGGCCGATCCCGCCGCCATCACCAAGTCGAGCCTGATGCTGGGCCTGGGCGAGACCCGCGAGGAGATCCTGCAGGCGATGGACGACCTACGCGCCGTCGGCACGGATATCATCAACCTCGGCCAGTATCTACAGCCGACCGCCAAACACCTGCCTGTGCTGCGCTACTGGACGCCGGATGAATTCGAGGAACTCAAGACGCAGGCCCTGCTGCGCGGATTCGCCTACTGCCAGTCCGGCCCGATGGTCCGCTCTTCCTATCACGCCGGCGAGCAGTACGACCGGTTCCTGGAGGGCATTCGTAAGCGGCAGTCAGAATCGTAGGGAGGTGTACCTGAGTAATTACGGGTGGGCACCCCTGCCCGCCCTAGAAATGGAACCGGGCGCTGGCCCCGTAGGAAAGCTCATCGAACGCGATGATCTTCGCACCGACCGAAACCGACGGCGAGAAGAACACATCCGCCCCGGCCACGACTCCAAATAGCTGCGATGCATCGAAGTCCAGATCGCCTAACGACGTATTCATCGTACCCGTCATGTATGAAAATGCCGGTCCTGCGTACAAGGCCAGGCTGGTCTGCAGCCCGGCGGAGCTGGTCGGATAACGATCGAATTTCTCATAGCCGATCGGCAGCGCCACCAGCACATCAATCCATTCCACCTTGCCTAGGTCCGTATCCGATTCGGCACGCGACACATCCAGCACCGCCTTGATGCTCAGCCGCCCCGACATGTAAGCCGGCACGAGAATGTCCCCTTCCCAGAGGTATGCACTGGCACCAGCGGATAACTTGACGCCGTAATCCGCCTCGACACCTTCCTCGCCTTGCACCTTGCTTCCGCCCACCGTCACAAAAGCTGTCAGCCAGGGCAGCACATCGTACCCCACGTAACCGGTGATGATATCGGCCTCCAGAATGGCATCCGGCAGGTTATCAAACTCGATCCCGCGCTCCAGCTTGTCATAGCCCACGCCGACCGTCAGGCGTTCAGACACCCGACCGGCCACCAGCGGTTGCCGCGAAATCGACGCCGGAAACGTCTCACCAAACGTGTTTCCAGCCAACACCACCATCACCACCGCCAACGCCCTGATTCCAAACTTCATATCAACCTCCTCCTATTTCTGTTTTCTGTTTCTGCTTTACCGAAAGTACCTGATTCACGCCATTTCGTCAAAGGCTGCTTTCAGCACCGCCTCAGGCACCTCGCACCCTTCCGAGACCGACCCGATGCGGTCGGCCAGAACAAACGTCGGTACCGAGCGCCGGGCCTTCTTGTCGGCCGACATGGCCTCGCGCAGCGGCTCCCAGGTCACGGCGTCCGCCAGTGCTTGCCGCCGCACCGGCAGGCCAAGCCGCTCCATCAGCCTGACCACGCGCGCCGCCTCGCCCTGATCGAATCCCCGTTCACGGCAGGAGACCAGCCCGGCATAGACCATCCCCAGCGCCACCGCCTCGCCATGCAACAGCTCGCCGTAGCCACAGACGGTCTCGATGGCATGACCCAACGTATGCCCGTAGTTCAGGATCGCCCGCACGCCGGACTCGCGCTCGTCCTGCCCGACGACCTCGGCCTTGATCTCGCAGCAGCGCGCAATCATATTCTGCAACGTCTGCTCGTCGCGTCCGGCGAGTGCATCGGCATCCTCCTCCAGTGCCTCAAAAAACGAATTGTCGCGGATCACCCCGTATTTGACAACCTCGGCCAACCCGGAGCGGTACTCCCGGTCCGGCAGCGTCCGCAGGGTGTCGAGATTGACTGCCACCTGGCGTGGCTGGTAGAACACGCCAACCAGGTTCTTGCCACGCGGAAGATTGACGGCGGTCTTGCCACCGACCGAACTGTCGACCATCGCCAGCAGGCTCGTCGGCACCTGCAGCAGCCGCACGCCACGCAGATAGGTGGCCGCCACGAATCCAGCCAAATCCCCAACTACACCGCCGCCGAGCGCCACAATCAACCCATTGCGGTCAAGTCGCGCATCGAAGGCCTGCTCGAACAGCTCACCAGCCTGCGCCAGCGATTTGGTATTTTCACCTGCCGGAACCACCGTGCGGGAACAGTGGTAGCCACGCATCTCAAGCGCAGACTGCAAGGCCTGTCCATAAAACGGATCCACATGGCTGTCGCTGATGATCAGAGCCGAATCCCCGTTGCCCTGTTGATCCAGAACCGCCTCGAAACCATGCCCGAGCAGGATGTCATACCCTCGACACTCGAGTTGAACATACACCCGATCAGCCATACCACCACTCCGTTCTTGGCTACGCCAGACGCTCCCCGACCTTAATCGCGTGCCCGCACAGGAACGCCGCCCCGTCCATTGCCTTGCCGCCCTCCGGCTGCACCCGAACCAACCGCAACGCCCCCTCCCCGCAGGCCACAACCAGGCCGCCATCGACACCGATTACCGATCCCGGCCTCACCGGCTGGCTGGCTTCGACCCTCGCCTCCAGGACGCGCAGCGTACGCGCCGAGCCTCCACCGTCGAACCGGCAGTAACAGCCGGGCCACAGATTGAATCCGCGGACATGATTGTAAAGATAACGGGCGGGTTGCGTCCAGTCCAATCTCCCCTCCGCCTTCTGTAGCTTGGCAGCCAGTGTGGCATGCGCCAGATTTTGCGGCTGCGGTTGCACTCGACCGGCCTGCAGATCGAAGAGCACCGGCACCAGCAAGGCGGCAGCAGCCGCGCCAAGCCGGTCATGCACGCGGCCGGCGGTATCCTGCTCACCGATCGGCACGGCCTGCTGTGCCAGGATATCCCCGGTATCCATGCCCGCATCCATCTGCATGATCGTCACACCGGTCTCCCGGTCGCCATTGGCGACTGCCCGCTGGATCGGGGCCGCCCCGCGATATTTCGGCAAGAGCGAGGTATGGACGTTGACCAATCCCAGCGGCGGCAGTGCCAGCAGTTCCCGGCGCAAGATCTGCCCGTAGGCGACAACCACGCCGACATCCGGACGCCAGGCGGCAAGGCGGGCAGTCGCCTCCGGTGTGTTCACGCGTTCCGGCGCGTACAGGTCAACCCCACGCACCTGCGCATAGGCATGCGCCGCACAGGAGGCCGTGTGCTTGCCTCGCCCCGAAGGACGATCCGGCTGCGTGACCACACCGACGACATCGATGCCGTCCGCATCCAGCAACGCCTGGAGCGAGGCGCAAGCGATTTCCGCCGATCCCATGAACACCACACGCATACCCTATCCCCCTACCAACCCGCCTCGTCCCCATCATCGTCATCATCATCATCCAAGTCCGACGACATTGTCCTCGCCGGACGGTCCGGCATGTCCTGGATGCGTTGCTGCTCCTCGCGCATCTCCGCCAGGGCATCCTCATCAAGCCGGTCTTCCTCTACATGAATCTCGGCCAGTCGCACCGCCTCATTGATCAACACCAGTGCCTGCGCCCGGATACCGAGCGCCTGGTAGACCAGTGCGAGCCCCTCGAACCCGTCGGGATCCTTCGGACGCGCCACAATCAAGCGCTGGAAGGACAGTTCAGCCATACCGAAATCGCACGATTCCAGGAACTGGTATCCCTCATCCGCCCAGGTCCAGTCCCAATCATCTTCCCCATACGCCTTGACATCCGGAAACTGCTCCTGCAACCCCTCGAGATAGGCATCCCTGTCTAGTATCTTCGCATCATCCATGATAGTCGGCCTCTGCTTTGCTTTCATCTTTGTTCCTGAAACGGTATTGGCGATAGAGTGGCAGGATGATGACAGAAACACAAGAAATTCCAGCAATCATTCGCATCCGAACGTGACGATTATTCCATGAGGCTCTTGCAAAACAGGTTGATAACGATTAATGTAGCCCAGTTGCGCCGCAACTGAGGCAGCGGGGATGAGCTTGCGGTCACGCTCGTTCCCACGCATATGGCCAAAACAACCGTCCGCTTACAATGCCGCAAGCCGCACTCGCGGCGCGAGTGGGCTACAGTACAAGATGGTGATATCCGAGGACGGTGGTTTGCTCGATTTGGTGGAGTTCTTTGATCGTTTCGCCACCGTACGCTCCAGGCCCGAAACGGTTTTCAACAGCAGGTCGATCTGCCGTTGCT
>CAZOXS010000299.1:0-8444 GCA_964583785.1 uncultured Victivallales bacterium | reverse complement strand
GTGGCGGTGGTGCGGCTGGCGGTACGCTTTATGATTGCGTCGTCACAAATAACTCTGCAGGCGAGAATGGCGGCGGTGCGGCCTATGCGTCGGCTCACAATACGATATTCGACTCGAATAGGGCGTTCAATGGGGGTGGGGGCATCTATGCCCATAGCGGGAATCTAGTAGATTCCTGCACCTTCATTGGTAATCAGGCCGCCTATGGTGGTGGTGCTTATGGTGAGTCGTGGGATCCGATGATGGAACCGTACCCGACGGTTTCTCAATCCATATTTAAGGGCAATATGGCGACCAACGGGGCAGGCGGTGGCGTTCTTAATGTAAACCTCTACAGTTCATTGCTGGTGGGGAATGGAGCAATGCTTGACGGGGGCGGGGCCTCGGGTGGCGAACTATATAATTGCACGATTGTGGATAATAGTGCGGATGTTGGCGGTGGCGTGGCTGCGTCAACGGTTGTGAATTCCATTGTGCGTTCCAATATGGCAACGGTAGACGCAGATCACACTGGCTCGACGTTTTCCTATTCGAACACGAGTCCGCTTCCTGTGGGCGAGGGGAACCATGCTTTGGATCCGCTTTTTGTGGATGTGGCGAACCAGAATTTCCGTTTGAGCGAAGGTTCGCCTTCCGTGAATACGGGGCTATATGGCGATTGGATGGTGGGTGCGAATGATTTGGCTGGCAATCCGCGTGTGAGCGGGTTGGCTGTGGATATGGGTGCCTATGAATTTACGGGGGCGGATCCGCTGCCGCCAACGATTACGTATCATCCGTTCAGCATGGTTCTTTACGTTGGCACCAATGCTTCTTTTACAGTGGAGGCTACAGGTGACGGCGTTATTACCTATCAATGGCGGAAGGATGGCACAAACATTGTGGGTGCCACGAATGCAACGATTGTCATCCCGTCCGTGACCACAGCAGACGCAGGTAACTATGATGTTGTTGTCAGCAATCCCTGGGGTTCCGTCACGAGCACGAATGCCGTGCTGACGGTTGATTTGGCAATTGTGACAGTAACGGTCTGGCCAGCGGCCACAAGTATTACCGAAGGACAGGCATTGTCGGATGTTGAATTATTCGGTGGTGTTGCAGAATTTGGAGGAACTCCGATAGCGGGAGTTTTTGTTCTTGATAGCCCATCGACGGTTCCGCCCGTTGGCACAAATGCCTGCAATGTGACCTTTATCCCTGACGACACAAACAACTATCGAACGGTTGCGGGCTCGGTTGATGTGGTCGTGGAATCTGCGGCAGGTACGGATTCCGATGGGGACGGGATGGACGATGCGTGGGAAGTGACGCATTTTGGTGATACGACAACCTCTGATGGAACTGGCGATCAGGATGGGGATGGGATCAGCGATTTGAACGAATACACTTACAACATGGATCCAACCGTCTCAAACCCGGTCTATGTGAATGACGATGCGGCAGGGGCAAATAATGGTTCTTCGTGGGTGGATGCATTTGTTGACCTACAGGACGGTCTTGCAATCGCCAGCAGCAATGCGCAGATCTGGGTTGCGGCGGGAACCTACAAGCCGACTACGACAACCAACCGTAATGTCTCCTTCCAGATGGTGGAGGGCGTATCGCTCTATGGTGGTTTTGCCGGGACTGAAACGAATTTGAATCAGCGGGACTGGAATGCCAATGTCTCAATGCTCAGCGGTGATCTAAATGGTGATGATATCGGATTCTCTAACAACACAGAAAATGTCTATCATGTTTTGATCGGTGCCAATGGAGCAGTCTTGGATGGCTTCTTGATTACGGGAGGGAATGCTGATGGTAGTGCAGGAAATCAGACTGGTTATGGCGGAGGTATTTTTAATTTGCTGGTATCTGTTTCCATTCAGAACTGCACCTTCATAAATAATAGCGCAGTGGCAGGAGGCGCTATACACAATGAAGGGGCATCGCACACCACCACTGAAAATTGCATCATCACTGGGAATAAAGCTTATTCCGCTGCTGGAATATATGTTGAATCGGCCGATACGACGATAACAGGGTCCGTGATAGCTGGAAACAAATCGGAAGATGGCGGTAGTGTTCGTGCATTATCTTCTGTTATTTTAACATATAATACTTTGTTTGCTGGCAATGAGGGTTCCTCATTTAAGGTTTGGACAGCTTCAACCTGTGTTGTGCAAAATTGCACTTTCTCTGGGGATTACGCTTTGAATGGCGATACATCAGGCAGTCCGTTGTTCATCATGGATGGAACGGCATCTGTAGAAAATTCTATTTTCTGGAAAAATAACAATGGACCGGAAATAGCTGTAGGGGGGTGGGATGATGCCATGATGATACCTGCTTCCGGCTCTGTTTTTCTGAATCATAGTGCTATTTTTGGTGGTTTATCTGGTGTTGTCACCACAAATGCATCGACAGTTTTTACAAACGGGGCTGTTTTAGCATCTGACCCGCTTTTTAATACACCTGCGAGTGGAGTATGGATATCAAATGCAACTTACAATCCAACCCTCTATCAAAGCACGCTATACTGTGTCGACAATTTGGTTCCTGGTCAATTCTGCGGGGCATTTCTCCAAATTGACACAAACAATGTCTGCCAGTATCCCATCGTATCAAATGATGCTTCCAGTATTACAATCTGGGGAAACTTTTCATCAGACTCTCTTACAGGAAAAGCATACAAGATCTATGACTATCATCTGCAATCCCCGGTAGGTCGATGGGAATCTGGGCTTGGTGTCTGGACAAACGATGCGGTGACATCGCCCTGCATTGATGCTGGCGATCCAGCCAGTGCCTGGACCAATGAGCCTGCACCAAATGGTGACCGTGTCAATATGGGGGCATATGGCAATACGGCAGAGGCGTCAAAGAGTGCTATTTCGGCGGCCTATGTTGTGTGCACAAACCTGCTGCACGTTCCCGATCCTGCACACACAAATACTCTTATAGACTTCTCTATTGATATTAGTCCTTTCTCTGGTGCATCCAATATTTCTGCGACTGCCTATTATCGGTTTGGTACATCTGGGGTATTCAATATAATTCCGATGATGCTTTCTGTAGCAAACACGTACACCACTATATCATCTACTTCTCCTCAGACCAACTCGGTTGTGTTGCAATATTATGTCATCGTAACATTTGATGGTCCATCTGCGTTGAGTTCTGCGATTTATCCGGTTGGAGGAACGAACGCACCAATGACTGTTGTTGTGATTGCTGATGGCGATACCGACGGCGACGGCATGGACGATGCATGGGAAATCTCCCACTTCGGGAACATAACCACTTCGGATGGTTCCTGTGATGCTGATGGGGACGGGTTCACGGATTTTGAAGAGTATCAGATGGGTACGGATCCGACGGATTCATTGTCGAGTGGTTACTTTGTGGTGAAATCACTCTGGCAAGTTGGCAGTTTCAGTGGCCTTTCATGGGATTTCGCAGGTGCATCGTCCTATCATGTTGAAATGACGGAAGACTTGGCCGATCCCGTTTGGTCTCTTGCTGCCACAGTTGGGCATACGGGTGATACCATGGTCGTGGAGAACTTACCTGGTACCAGCACGCAGGGCTTTTATCGCGTAAAGGCAGAAATGCCGAATGGCGCGCGAATTGTGAGCAGTAATATTGTCGGTTATGTTAGGGTCGCCGTTGATGGTAATGCCAAGGTTGTTGTAAATCCATTTGAAACGATGCCGGGGCAGACAAACTTATTATGGTCTGATTTCTTAGGAGATCAACTCCCTGATGGAACATCAGCCTATTTATGGGATACGGGTGAGCAATTATATAAGACATATTCTAAAACTCACTTTTCTGGCTGGGGCGGTATGACTGGGATTACGTCATGGGCAGAGGCGGTAATCCTCAAAAGTCCATCACCAGTCAATTTTACCATGATGGGGCAAGTACCGGGAGTTCCGTATGCTGAGACCATGGTTACCGGACAAAATGTAAGCGGTTATCCGTATCCTGCGGATATCGCCATTACGGATTTGCTTTCGAGTTTTGGTGCCGTTTTGGGCGATCGGGTGGAGTTTGGTTTTGCGACAAACATCAGTACGCAACCACCCGAGGCAGAATACACGTTTGAGGCACCTGGACAGTGGAATCTCACGCAAGGAAGCAACCTGGTTGCGCTAGCTGCGGGACACGGTTTTGTTTACTGGCGTGTATCTGCTACCGGTTTTTCGTGGAATATCAGCCTGCCATATATATTGGATTCTTGGACAGGCAATACCTTGTATTCCTCCGGATCGAAAACGTGGGATACGGCGACCGCCAACTGGGGCACGAGTTCGGGCGGTCCATACAATGTGACGAACTGGAACAATGGCAACCCCGATCGTGCGGTGTTTGAAGGGGCAGGTGGCTCGGTGACTCTTTCTGATCCTATAAAGGCAAATGCCATAAAGATGGATGCATTCTCGGGGGCGTATACTTTAGGAGGTAGCCCTCTTGAACTTCGCAGCGGAATCACTATCGATCCCTATGCAGGGTTCTCCGAATTTACCTGTCCGATCACGCTAAATGATTCACAGACATGGTGGAACAACTCCATAGTCTTTGCTACTAACGTTTTTGTCGTGTCTGGTTCGATTACGAATGGCATTCACACTCTCACCGTGGATGGTATGGGCAGCACGATGATTTCGGGAGTTTTTACGAATAATGGCTCGGGTGGTCTGACCAAGAGAGGCACCGGGGTACTAACGCTTACACAAAACGCCAATTCCTACACGGGACCGACGGTGGTGAACGGGGGCGTATTGCAACTGGGGACGGTATGGTCACAGGCTGACAGCATTCCCGGCGGAATTGGACTAACGACAAACGGCAGCAACCTCGAGATCAACGGGGGCACGGTTACCTTGTGCTATCGGTTCGGTAGGAGTCTTGGGGCCGATCCTGGACAAGTGCAAATCACCGGAGGCACTAGCGGATTTTCTGCAAAACAGCCTGAAGCCTATGGACGAATCACGTTTGGTAATGATGCCAATCATGAGATCGTGTGGGGCAGTCCGTATTTTAGCCCTGCGGTGTTGATTCTCAACAAAGCAATTGCGCAACCGACGCAATCTGTGGATCTTCAGAATAGGATTGATCTCAACGGTGAGACGCGAGTCGTCGATTGCAGTGCCACCAATTCTATATCGGGCAGCTATGTTAACGCCAACAATGGTAACATGCCAACTGCCGGTGGCCGTTTGACTGGCGTCATCCGTAATAGCGCCGGTACGCCAGCCGGTCTGACAAAAATGGGACTGGGCTCGTTGCAGCTTGAGAATGTCAATACCTTTGATGGAGCGTTGGCCGTGTTGCAAGGTGATGTCACGATTCCTGTAGGGGGATCCGTCGCCTATGCTTCCAGTATAAGCGTTGCGCCTGGTTCGAAGTTGCAAATATTTGATTTGGGCAATGTAATCGGAGACAGTGCAACCGTAACGCTGGATGGGACAATGTACCTGACCAATGGCGTAAATGAGACCGTTGGCTATCTGTATTTTGGAGCGACCCCGCAAGCGGCAGGGACGTGGGGGGCATCTGCCAGTGCTGCCGTATTCAAGGATGATACTCATTTTTTTGGTTTGGGTGTGCTAAATGTAGCAGGCGGGGTACCAGCAATTATCAATAATTCCGCTCAGAACATTCAAGTTGCGAGCGCAGATCTAATGGTCTACTTGGCATCGACCGGCAGCTCCACGACGGCTGTCTGGATATACTACGGCACGAACGATGCCGGCAGCGTAGAAGCCGACTGGGACAACTCGGTTTATCTCGGTAACCAAACTACCGGAACGGTATCCGTCGTCGTATCCAGCCTGCAAGCGGATACCACATACTACTACCGCGCTTTTGCCAGCAATGCTTACGGGAGTGCATGGGCACCAAGCACGACGAACTTTACGACAATTGCGGTGCGAACCCTTGCTTATGCCGCAGGCGCAGGCGGCAGTATTACGGGTGTTTCAACCCAACATGTCGCCAACGGTTCGGATAGCAGTGCAGTGGTGGCCGTTGCTGATACGGGCTATCACTTCACGCAGTGGAGCGATGGGGTGATGACGGCAGAGCGTCAGGAAACGAGTGTGACGAATGACATTTCGGTGACGGCCTTGTTCGCGGCGAATTCGTACACGTTGACGTTTGATAGTGCAGGCGGCAGTGCGGTGGGTTCGATCACGCAGGATTTCGCGACGGCGGTTACTCCACCGGTTGACCCGACGCGGCCGGGATGTACGTTTGCGGGCTGGGTGCCGGAGTTGCCAACGACGATGCCGGCAACAAACCAGATCCATGTAGCGCAGTGGCTGATCAATAGCTACATTCTTGAGGTAGTTAGCGAGCATGGAACGATTGTGCCGCCAGTTGGCGTATACACGAATCATTTCGGCACTTATGTTACGAATGTTGTTGAGCAAGTCATTCTGGCGGGGTCAACCCAGTATGTTTCTGCAGGTTGGACAATGACCGGGAGTGAGCCCTTTTCGGGGAGCACGTACTTCTTTGCCATGACCGTTACCAATGACGCTACGCTTACTTGGCATTGGTCTACGAACTATTGGCTGGACGTTTCGAGTTCGTCTAATGGCTCGGTTGACCGGGTGAGTGGCTGGTATGCAGCCGGCAGCAATGTGACGCTGACGGCGACACCTGCGGCCGGGTTTATGTTTGGTGGCTGGAGCGGAGACATCGCCTCGACGAATGCTACGCTCGAAATCGCGATGGACGCACCGCTATCGGTTCAGCCGGTATTTGTGCCGAGTGGTTTTGATATCACCGCCATCGCGGGATATGGCGGCAGCATCGTGCCATCGGGCGAGGTTCAGGTTGCGCCTGGCTCGAATGTCACGTTCACGATTACGGCGGACGCGGGGTATGAGATTGAATCGGTTTGGGTGAATCATGATCGGGTTGCGCTGACTAATGCGTATACATTCTTGAATGTGACCAACGGTGGCCAGCGGATTCAGGCGGTGTTCCTGAATATGAATGCGCCGGAGGGCATGGTGCTGGTGCCGGGTGGAACGAATGAGGGGACAAATCCTCTGGCCGACGGGGAGTCCTATGATGATTCTTATCCCGCGACATACAGCTTGGTTGTGGAACCGTTCTTCATGGACATGAACGAGGTAACCAAGGCGCAGTGGGACGAAGTGTACACCTGGGCAATTACCAACGGCTACAACTTTGATAATGGGGGATACGGAAAGGCACCCAATCATCCTGTGCATACTGTGAACTGGTACGATGCTGTCAAATGGTGTAATGCCCGCAGCGAAAAGGAAAGCCGTCCTGCGGTTTATAGAGTCACAAATTCCGTGTATCGAACGGGGCAACATGATGATGTGGTTATGGTGCTCGTTGCCGGTTATCGTTTGCCGATGGATATGGAGTGGGAATATGCAGCACGCGGCGGTTTCGGGAGTCAGCGATTCCCGTGGGGCGATACCATTAGTCAAAGTTTTGCGAATTATCAAGCAAACGGAAGTTTGCATAGCTACGACACGACTCCTTATGCGACCAACACCTTCCACCCCGCCTTCGATGATGGGGTCTGGCCGTTGTCCAGTCCTGTGGGATTCTTCCCGCCGAATGGTTACGGGATCTTTGATATCGTGGGAAATATATGGGAGTGGACTTACGACTGGTATCCCGGATCGGTTGGGATCGACAGGATCGGGCGTGGCAGTGGCTGGGGGGGGCGTGCCGACTATATCCGGAGTGGAAAGCTTGATTTCTGGTCGCCGGCCGACGCCACGGATGGCGGTGGCTTCCGGACTTGCCTGTCTGCTTTTCTCACGGTTCAGAGTGGGGAACCAGACCGTATTGGGGTGCATTCCGCCCGATTGACGGGGGCACTCATCGATGCGGGCGTAGAAACCAATCTTGCGGATGTTGTAATTTTCTGGGGGTTGACAGATGGTGGAACGAATGCGCAAGCCTGGGGCAATGCTGTCAATCTGGGTTGGATGGAGGCTGGTGCGTTCGCGGCAGAATTAACTGGTTTGCAGCCCGATACCACATATTACTGCCGTGCTTTTGCCAGCAATGCTTGCGGGAGTGCCTGGGCACCGAGCACGACGAACTTCACTACGCTTGCAATTCACACACTGACTTACACAGCAGACGCTGGCGGCAGTATTACGGGGGTTGCGACGCAAACCGTTACGCATGGGGCGGATGGAGTGTCTGTGACGGCAGTTGCTGATACGGGCTACCACTTTACGCAGTGGAGCGATGGTGTGCTGACTGCAGAGCGTCAGGAGCTGAATGTTACGAATGACGTAGATGTAACTGCTTGGTTCGCGGCGAATGCATATACGCTGTCATTCGATAGTGCTGGCGGCAATGCGGTGGGTTCGATCACGCAGGATTTTGCGACGGTGGTTACGCCACCGACTGACCCAGTGCGTATCGGCTATACGTTTGCGGGCTGGAATCCA
>CAZOXS010000298.1:0-14769 GCA_964583785.1 uncultured Victivallales bacterium | reverse complement strand
AGCACTTGCCTGAGTCAGAGCGAAGGTGGTCAAAAGGACTGAACTCTGAACGCTGAACCCCTGAACACTCGCACCACGCCACACGTTGAAATGCACAAACAGCGCTGCACACGGAAACAAATTTCAAATATTTTTGGCTAGGCTTTAGCCGTGCCGGATTCTAACCGGCTGCATGTTTCACGCTTATCTTGGCGCACTCATTTTTCTGCCAGAATCTTGAAAATATCGCGGATTTCGGAGGCGACTTCCGTCTCCGTATCCGCATACAGGCGCACTTCCTCCTGCAAAAGCCTCTGATAGGCCCGCTTGGCGGTTTGCAGAAGATTCGCCGCCTGCTTTTCGGTAATGCCATGCGTTGCGCCAAGGTTGGCCAGTGGCGGCTCCGCCGCGCCTTCAAGAATAGGGCAAATGATGCGCTTGGCAAAAAGGTCAAAGTGAATCTGTTTGCCGGTTCTGGCGCATTCTATTTCAAGGTGCCGTAGTACTCGTTGCACCACTTCACAGGCCCATGCCCGTTGAAATGCCGATTCCGGTGTCATCGGATCGCTCGGCTCGAACGGCATTTCCGGATTGCTCATCAATTCGTCCAGCGAAAGCAGCCCTTCCGAAGGAACCCGCTTCTGCGCACTTCCTGCCCGACGGGCATTTGAGGTAAATCGTTTCAGGCAGGTCAGCATGAATGACCGGAAACGCCCCTTGCGCTCATCCGCCTTGGAGAAAACGTCGTTTTCAATCCAGTCAGCGAAAAAAGCCTGCGTCGAATCCTTTGCCGCCTCAACATCCGCCCCGGAATACCTCAGAAACAGGAACACCGGCTTCCAATACCGCCGGATCAGGATATCCATCGCCGCCAGCCGTGCCGCCGGACTCCCCACACGACAATCCGCCAGCAGCCCCCAGTCCGTAGTAGGGAACGAATTCCCCCGCCCACCATTGCTTTTATCAACCGATTCCATAGCGCAGAATCGTATACCGTTGCACAAATCAATGCAACTGGTTTACAGGACATTGTAACATCTCCGCAGGTTGTGCGTGCTGACAGAACTGGAGGACTTGTCCGGTGACTTGTCCGGTGACTTGTCCGGTAGCCGCTGCAAACGCCTGCTCAAGCATCGCCACTTGTCCGGCGACTTGGGGTGCCACATGGGGTGTGCACTATCTGCAACAGGGAAATTGCGGGTCTCGCCATTCTTCATTTAAGTTGACGGAGGTGATGGGTGGTTGTTGCATATGATCATTTGAGCGTTGAGAAACAGATAAAGAATCTTGACGTGATACCGCTACATGATACTATTTTGTCGTAATGAACAAAAAACACCAGAAGACCCTTGACAGCATAGTCGAGAAACCGGAACGGTCAGATATACCGTGGAAGGATATCGAAGAACTCATCATCGCGCTGGGTGGCGAGATATCGGAGGGGCGAGGGTCCCGAGTACGACTCTATCTGAATGGTGTACGGGCTGTGTTTCACAGACCGCACCCTAAACGGGTGACGGACAAAGGGGCTGTCAGTTCGATGCGAAGGTTCTTGAGAGAAGCAAAGGTGGTATCATGATGGAATATAATGGGTATATTGGGAATGTTGAGTTTGATGATGATGCCAACATCTTTCATGGCGAAGTGATCAACCTTCGAGATGTTGTCACTTTTCAAGGAGAAACGGTAACGCAGCTCCGCAAGGCATTTCGAGACTCTGTAGATGACTATCTAGAGTTCTGTGCGGAACGCGGCGAAGCCCCGGAGAAGCCCTACTCTGGCAAGTTCATGGTTCGGGTTGAGCCAGAACTGCACAAGGCCGTTGCGATGCATGCGAAAGTCGAACACAAGAGTCTGAATGCATGGGTGCATGACACTCTGAAACTGGCTGCCAGATAGGAAGACTTGTCCGGTGACATGGGGTGCAACATGGGGTGCGACTTGGGGTGTCACTTGCTCACCGACTTGCGCACTGACTTGCTCATCATTCACACACGCCATACGGATGTCCACGTTTTGCGCTTTGCCGGGAGTGTTCCAAACCAACCAAAGGCCTATCCCTTAGCAGCCCTCCCTTAGCAGAGCCTTGGGGGGCGAACCTGTGGTGAGCCGCAGATATGATTTGCGCGGGAATTGGCGGATGCCGCGATGACGGCTACAGGCACATCTATTCAGGCACCGCCAGGCGCGATGACCTCCAGTGCGCTATCTCCGCCAATGACTGAGGACACCGGAATGGAACGGTCGAGCGTGGCCAGTTTCCCGCCGTGTTTCACGGCCAGGCCAACCAGGTAAATGTCGGTGGTCTGATTGGCCGTCAGTGCGTGGCTGAATCGGAACAATGCCGCATCGGTCAGGCTGACGATATCCGGCAGGAAATGATGACCGCCCGACTGGCATAATGTTCGCAGTATGGCCGTTGTGCTGGACGCTCTTCCCGGCGAATTCGGATAGCTGGGGTGGCTGGCGATCCGGATAAACCCATTCTCGGTGATTGGGCAGGTTGCCCAGGATGGCTTCCCTATGGTGGAAAACCATTGGTGTGCCAGTTCGTGGTGCATGTGCTGCGGATCGCACAGGGCCAGAAGCAAATTCACATCCAGCAGGTACATCATCATGGAGCCTCGTCGCGCAGCCGGTTGACCAGATCAAGCGATACGACTTTGCCATCGGGCTTGATCGGAAACAACGGCACCCCGTTTCGCTGATGAGTCCTTGTCTTGGGCAACAGCGCCTTGCGCACAAGTTCCGAGATCACCCGTCCGGCGGGCTCGTGCCTTTGATAAGCGAACTGTTTCACCGCCAGCAGTACATCATCCTCTATGTCCAATGTCGTTCTCATGATGCATATCATCACGCATCACGCATCATATGTCAAGCGTTTGGCCTGGGCCGGTCATCCGCGCCTTGTTGATCACTTCATTGCAAACCAACCAAAAGCCTGTCCCTTTGCGTCGTGCCAACAACGCACCGACAATCACCCCCACTGGCGGTCGACGACTACGGCGACGACTACGGATCACGGTTCCGGCAGACTCGTCTACCGTGGTCGTCTCCGTGGTCGTCCACCGATCCCAGAATCACCGCCTCGGGCGTCCGCCACTACTGCGACTGCCACCACCCCGGCTACCGCCACTGCGGCCCCCGGAGGACGGACTGCGGGGCGGCCGTACATATTCCGGGGCCGTCGTCCTGGGCAGCGCCCGGAGCAACACGTCCTCGGGATACTTGCAGGACATCGTCTCACCCATGTACTTCTCGATTTCAGGAATGCCGAACGATTCATCCTCGCAGGCAAACGACACCGCCGTGCCCTCCGCCCCCGCGCGGCCAGTCCGGCCAATGCGGTGCACATAGTCCTCGGCCTCGTAGGGGAGATCGAAATTCACCACATGGTCGATGTTGTCGACATGCAGCCCGCGACCCGCCACATCCGTGGCCACCACGATCCGAAGCTTGCCGGACCGGAAATCATCCAATACGCGCATGCGCTTTTTCTGGTCGACCGCCCCCGAGAGGATCTCGCACTCAATCCCGTGGCGCTGCAGCTCGAACGCGATGCGGTCGGTCTGATCGCGACGATTCGCGAAAACCAGCACCCGCCCCATGTTGGGGCGTTTGAGCAGATTATAAAGCACGGTGAACTTCTGATTCGCGCGGACCATGTAGACAAGCTGTTTCACGGTATCCACTGCGACATGATCCGGTTCGATCTCGACCACATGCGGATCGGGCATCCATTGCGATGCCAGACGCATGACCTCGTCGGATAGCGTGGCGCTGAACAGCAGCGTGCGGCGGCGCTCCTTGGGCGGGGTGCTCCGGATAATCGTGCGCACATCGGGAATGAATCCCATGTCCAGCATCCGGTCCGCCTCGTCGATCACCAGGACCTCGACTTCGCTCAGGTCGAGCGTGCCCTTGCGGCGGAAATCCAATAGCCGTCCAGGGGTGGCGGCGACCACATCAACCGGGGCCTTGAGCAATTCGCGCTCCTGCCGGTCGTAATCGGCGCCGCCATACACGGCAATACTGTTGATCCCGCAGTATTTGGCGATTTCATCGGCATCGCGCACAATCTGGATCACCAGTTCGCGCGTCGGTGCCAGGATCAGGGCCCGCGGCTTGCCGCAGGGACGGTCGGCCGGCAGCGGGTTCTGCAGGAACTGCTTGAAGGTCAACAACAGGAACGCGGCGGTTTTGCCGGTACCGGTCTGGGCCCGGCCCGCCAAGTTGTGCCCATCGGCGACTTCCTGTAGCACACGGGCCTGGATTGGCGTGCAATACCGGAACCCCATATCGGCGAGCGCATGCAGGATGCTGTCCGGCAGATCAGCATCCTGGAACCGCAGCTTGCCCTCGACCGGCTCGACGACATAATCGGCCGGTGTCCAATCCTTGGCGGCAACAGGCGGGGGTGACGGTGGCGGCGGCTCGACAGCGGCGACCGCAACCGCTTCGGTTACCGCGCCCACTTCCTGCGGTGCCGCAGCGACGTCCGACATCCCGGCGGCGTCGGCAGGTTTACGGGAGCGACGGCGCCCTCCGCGCGACCGGCGGTGGCGCGGCGTCTCGAGTGTCCCAGACTGGTCATCCGGGCGGGACTCGTCCGGTACGCCGGGCGACGCGGGCTCGCTCACGGCGGCGGAGGCCGGTGGACGGACACGATCCGGCCGACTCCGGCGAGGCTCTCGGGATGTTGAGGATTCCGGTTTGCGCGCAGGCGCACGCCTGGTGCCAAAGGTTTTGGCAGCTCCAGCCTTGGCTAACGGCACGGGGTCACCCGGTCGCCAGACCTCGGCTGCGGTACCCCTGGAAACTGCCGCGCTTCCGGGCACTACAGGCAGCGCCGCCGGGGCCGATGCGCACGTGCTGCCAGCCGGGCGATCCGGTTTGGCACTCGCACCGCTTCCACTTAATTTTTTCGCTAGTCTCTTGATGAGTCCGATTGGCATATACCGACGCCTTTCCCACGCCGGCATCCCACTTCACACCCGTCAAGCTGTAGTAAGGTACGGCGTGAATAATCCGTTTAACGTTTGGAGAACTGGAAGCGCTTGCGTGCACCGGGCTGGCCGGGCTTCTTGCGTTCCTTCATCCGTGCATCACGTGTCAGGCAGCCGCTGTTCTTGAGAACCTCGCGCAGCGAGGCATCCGCCAAGGTCAATGCACGGGAAATCGCATGACGAAGCGCCCCCGCCTGACCGGCCATACCACCACCCTTGATCGAGGCCGTGATATTGTACTTTTCCAGCGTATGGGTCAGATTCAGCGGCTGCACAATATACTGCAGCAACGCCTCGCTCGGAAAGTACGCACTCGCCTCGCGCTTGTTAATCTTGCAGGCACCGGTACCCTCGGTCAACGTGACCCTAGCCACCGCCGTCTTGCGCCGTCCTGTTGCACTGATCTGCTCAACTTTTTCTGCCACAGCAAGCTCCCTTGAAATGTCGGGGTCCATCCCCGTGAAAAAACCTTTACACCGCCACCTGACTCGGCTGCTGCGCCGCGTGAGGATGCGCTGCTCCCGAATACACCTTCAACCGCGAGAACATTTTGCGGCACAGCGCGTTTTTCGGCAGCATCCCTTTGACGGCCGACTCGATCAGCCGTTCCGGATGCTTCGCCCGCACCACTGCTGCCGGCGTCTCGCTGTACCCGCCGCGCCACCCTGTGTAACGGGCATACATCTTCTTATCGTCCTTGCCGCCGGTCAGTTTCACCTTCTCGGCATTGACGACCACTACAAACGCACCCGTGTCCACATGGTTCGAGAAAATAGGCCTGTTCTTGCCACGAAGCAGATCGGCAACCTTCACGCCCAGACGCCCCAGGGGCACATCTTCCGCGTCAATCACAATCCAATCACGGGCCTCTCCCGGATCTTTCGGCACAAATGTCTTCATCGCTAGTATTCCTTCCCAAAGTAAAACAGCCCCGAAGGCTAGCGCATCAATGCGCTCGCTGTCAATCCCTTTTACGCATTTATCTCGATTTTGTTTCCGACAGGCGGATTCAACGTCAGATTGTCGATCAGACGCGTCCGCCCGACGCGGGCGGCAATGGCCAGCAGCGTCTCGCCCGCCACCGTCTCGCGCGGGGCCAGCGTGGCGGCATCCACGATGGCAATGTAGTCGACGGCCACGCCGGGGTAGCCACTTGCCAGAAAAGCCTTCATCGCCTCGCGCAGCGGTCCGGCCGCGCACTGCCCATCGCGCACCTGCCCGGCGGCAAAGGCCAGCACCCGGTTCAAACCCAGGGCCTGAGCGCGATCCGCCGCCGAGAGGTAGACGTTGCGCGAACTCATCGCCAGCCCGTCGGGCTCGCGCACGATCGGCGCCCCGACGATCTCCACCTGGAAGTCGAGATCGCGCACCATGCGCCGGATAACAGCCAGTTGCTGGGCATCCTTCTGGCCGAAGACGGCCACATCCGGCCGCACAATATTGAAAAGTTTGGCCACCACGGTGCAGACGCCCGCGAAATGACCGGGACGCGACGCTCCGCAAAGCCCGCTTGCCAGCGCCCGCTCCTCCACGGTCACGGAGCGGTCCGCCGCATACATTTCACCGGCAGGCGGCGCAAACACCACCGCCACACCGGCCTCGCGGCATAACTGGCAATCACGCTCGAAGTCACGCGGATAGGCCGAAAAATCCTCATTGGCCCCGAATTGCACCGGATTGACGAAAACACTCACCACGGTAACCGCGCCACGCGCCGCGCTCACGCGCACCAGCGAGAGATGCCCCTCGTGCAGATAGCCCATCGTCGGGACCAGCCCGACCCGCAAGCCGTCGCCATGAAACGTATCGGACAGTGCCACCATCTCCGCGACCGTTGTTACCACCTTCATCGGGGCGTCGGCTCCAGTCGCGTCTGCACGGCCTTGACCAGGATCTCGCTGCACACCGGCTTGTTCAGCAGCGTGTGCCGTTCCCCTTCGGAAATCGCCTTCTTGACGGCGTCGCGCGGCGCATATCCGGTACAGAAGACCACACTGGGCATACGCCAGCCGCGCGAGGCACAGATGCGCTCGATCTCGAGAAAGGCGGTCTGGCCATCCATGACCGGCATGTGCAGGTCCATGACAATCACATCGTAGCGCCTGGTATTGAACATTTCGAGGGCTTCGGCCCCATTGGAGGCCTTGTCAACCGGAACCCCCTGGATGTAGTTCTCAAGGATCAGCTTGAAAAGATTGACGATGGACGGCTCGTCGTCCACCACAAGAATGCGCGGCTGCTCGCCGGATTCAAGATGCAAAGCCCCCGTCACGGCTTCCGCCGCCGTGGAGGCCGCCGTATCGACACTCACCCGGTCCGGAATCAGCACGGCCGCCATGGTGCCCCTGCCTTCCTCGCTTTCCAGCGCCAGATAGGCCCCATTCTCACGCAGGGCACAATGCGCGATACTCAAACCCAGACCGCCTCCGCAACGCTTGCCGCCATTGAATCCGGCACAGAACGGTTCCAAGGCGCTTCTGAGAAGATCGGCCGACATGCCGGGACCGTCGTCCTCGACCTCGACGACCGTGTAGGTGCCCGCCGGTGCCGCGCCACCCGCCATCTCGAGGGCCGTCTCGTATGTCTGGCGCTCCACGCGCACCAGCAGATGCCCGCTGCCCTGAAGGGCCTGCAACGCATTCCGGCAAAGTTCCTCGACGGCCTGCGACAGCGCATCCTGGCTCATGTGAACCTCGAGACCGCTTTTGAGCCTTTTCTCGATCTGCACACCCTCGGACGCAGGCAACCGCTTGAGTTCGTCCAGCACCGAATCCACCGTGGAGGCTACATCAAACGGACGCTTGGAGCTACGCAGCACACCGGAAAGATCCGCCAGCCGCCGCGTCATCTTGACCGCCGCGTCTGCCGCCGCCTCCAGCGCGTGCAGCAGCGCGACCCCGCGACTGTCCGGCGGTAGATCCGCCGCAATCATTTCCGGATAGGCCAGCAGCGGCGTCAGCAGATTGTTCAGATCGTGCGCCAGACGCCCGCTGACCGCCTGGACCGCCTGACGGACGTCGTCGCTGACTATACTGCCGTTTGTTTGCGATCCGCTCACGCCAATACTCCCATCCCTGGGGCAAACCGCCCCCCTTAAACCAAACATCAGGGAAAACACTACCTGCGTGTTTCCGAGATTACACGATATTAATACGTGGCTGTCAATCCCGGAAACGGGTTAATCTCGCGCACCAGCACAACGGGCTGACGACTGCCGTAGACCCAGTATTTCAAGCCCTGTAGCCGGACGGCGGTCCCCGCTGGTGGTAGCGGTTTCTCACTGGTCACATAACACAGCGTACGGGCGGGGCTATTCCCGGTTGCCGCCACCAGACGGTACGGGGCAGGCGCAAAAAACGCGACACCCACCGGGCGAAGCTCCCCAGTGATGATGACGGGCTCGCCTTGCGGGGCTGACTTCAACAACCGCACCCCGACCGGCGAGAGCGAGCCTGCCGACGCCGTGCGCTGCCCCGAGGCCACCCGCTTGACGGTGACGGCTGGCGGTGGCGCGGGCGTATGCCTCTTAACGGCAGTGGCGGGCGCAACCGGCGCATGCACGGGCTTGGCGGCAAGGGGCGGCAACACCGGCCTGACCGGTCTCGGTTCCGGCGCGGGCGATACTGGCAGGGCGGGCTGCGCCATAACCACAGGTGGAGTCACGGCGGGGGTTGAAACGGGGGTTACCGGTTTTGTCGCAGACGGGTCAGGCGCAACCACCGCCGACGGCGTGGCCACTGGCGTCACCGGGGTCGGGTAAACAGGCGGCTTGGCCGCCGCCGTCAAGTCCACGGCCGCCCCTTCCGCCACCAGCGCACGCTCGACCCAGGCCGCCAAGGACGGCATGCCCTCGATCTCGACCCAATCCCCGCGACGCCCGCGCACCACAACCGAGTCGCCGCGGGTGAGAATTCCCAGATCCGGATACCCAATGCCAGGCCCGGAACGGACCTTCACACTGGAAGCCGCAATCAAGGAATCGCGAATGAGCTCGCCATACACCCAGCCGGACACAAATGCCGGGGCCTGGATTTCCAGCCAGTCGCCGGATGTACGGCCACTGGCCGTGAGCCGCGTCCCCTTGCCGGCCCGACCCAGTTCCTGCGCGTCGGCGGCAGCGGCATCCATGATAGGCGCGGAGACGGCGGTAACGGAAACCATACGTGTAGCGGCGGAAGCCACCCCGACCAGCAGAATAACCAGACACGCGACACGCCCCGCCAAGCGCCCGGCCCGCAGGCCAATGATACACGGCAGGCAGGCGGCACCTGTGAGTCGACGAATCATCGTCACGCCCTCCTGCCTGCTTTCAAAGCAAAGCCGTGTCTTTAAATCGTTTTGGTCTTGGGCAAGCCCTGACCGCGATCGCCCTCTTTCCACTTGCCCTGTTCACGCAGAACATCGATGCGCTCGAAGCGCTTGAGGACATTGCGCTTGATCGCGATCTTGCTGGCCGACTTAAAACTTGCATGTTGTGACATGATACCCGCTCCCTGATCGTTTAACCACTGGAATTCAACATTCGATCAGTCATCTTGCTTAACCCCGCCACAAAAGTCAAACCTAATATTCGATGAATTCGCCATGCTTGACGGCGAGGGCGGCGGCGCCTAGAATGCCGGTTTTCGAGTCAACTTTAAGGAGCCCGCTTTTGGATACCGCCGCCGAATCCCCTATGATTGCCGTGAAGAACCTGACCCGTCGCTACGGGCGGGTGGCGGCGCTTGACGGCGTGACCTTTGAGGTCGGTCGCGGCGAGATCGTGGGCCTGCTCGGACCCAACGGGGCCGGCAAGACGACAACCCTACGCATCCTATCCTGCTATCTGCCCGCCAGCGGGGGCGAAGCGCGGATTGGCGGAGCGGATGTCTTCGAGGAATCGATGGACGTGCGCCGCAAGGTCGGGTACCTGCCCGAGAATGTGCCGCTCTATACGGACATGCGCGTGCGCGAGTACCTGAAATTCCGCGGCGCGCTCAAGGGGGTGCGCGGCGGACGCTTGCGCAGCCGTGTGGATGCGGTACTCCAGCAATGCGACCTGACGAGTGAGGCGCACACCGTCATCGGACGGCTCTCGAAGGGCTTCCGCCAGCGCGTCGGACTGGCGGACTGCCTGCTGCACGAGCCGGAATGCCTGATCCTCGACGAGCCGACAATCGGGCTGGATCCGAACCAGATCCGCCATATCCGCGATCTGATCCGCAGCCTGGCACCCGACCATACGATCCTGATCTCGACGCACATCCTCTCCGAGGTGGAAGTCATCTGCGGACGGGTCCTGATTCTCGACCGCGGCCGGATCGCCGCCTCGGACACACCGGACGCACTGGTCGGCCTGATGCAGGGCGACGAGCACATCACCACCGAAGTGCAGGGACCAGCGGACGAGGTGATGCTGGCACTGGGCGCGCTTGAAGGTGTGCACCAGCCCGTCTGCACACCGGACGGCGACTGGTGCCGGGTCACATTCCGCGGCAACCGCCAGCAACAGGTGCGCGAACGGATCTTCGATCTGGCCTGCACACGCGGCTGGCGACTGCGAGAGCTGAGCGCGCAGCGGCGTCAACTCGAGGATGTCTTCGCCGCGCTGACCGAAGGCACCGGCATGGTGGCGTCGGAATCCGCGCCGACTGGCGAAGAGGTGCCCCATGCGTAGTTTCCTGACCCTGCTGCGGCGCGAACTCTCCGCCGTCTTCCTCTCGCCCGTCGCCTATGTGACGATGGCCCTCTTTACCAGCGCGGCGTCCTGGACCTTCCTGGCCATGATCAGGAAGGAGACCGGCAATGCCACCTATCCGGAGCAGTTGCTTTTCGCCTCAATACTGATCTGGATGCCATTCCTGATCACCGTGATCTGCATGCGCCTGTTTGCCGAGGAGAAACGGTCCGGCACGATCGAGACGCTGATGACGACGGCGGTCGGGGAAACGGCCGTGGTGCTGGCCAAGTACGCCGGAGCACTGATCTTCGGCTGGGTGACGATCGCCCCGTCCATCGGCACCCTATATGTGCTGGCGGCGACCAGCCCCGGAATCGAATCGGTAGATGTTTATGCCGTGATTGGGGGCTGCACCATCCTTGCGCTAGTCTCGATCTGCTGCACGGCGGTTGGCGTGCTGGTCTCGCTGCTCACCCGTAACCAGATCGTGGCCGCGATCTGCTGTTTCTGGGCGATCTTCGCCCCCTTCATGATCCAGCCCCTCATGCGCACCGTGCCGTTGTTCCGGCAGGCGACAATCGAGCGGTTCTCGCTGGAACGGCATGTCACGTTGTTCATATCGGGCACGCTGAGCCTGCAGCCGGCGGTCCTTTACCTCTCGATCGCGGTGCTGATGCTGTTCACGGCGGTACGGGTGCTGGAGTCGCGGCGCTGGCTTTAACCGCAAGGAGTCTATACGTGGCAAACCGGAAAAAACGACGGGGACGGGAAACGGCGGGAATGCGCGAGCGGCGGCTGGCGATCCGCGCACGGCGGCGGCAACGCGCCCTGACCGGTTTCAACGTGCTGGCCGCCGTCACCCTGATGACGGCGGCCACCGTGCTGGTCAACGCCCTGGTGCAGCGTTTGCCGCTGCGGATTCAGTTGGCGTCGCGCGCCCGCCATGCGCTGTCGCCCAAGACGCTGGAAATGCTGCGCGCCCTGAACACCCGCCTGGAGGTGACCGCGCTATTCGAGTCCGACTCCCGGCTTTACGAGGGTGTCAGCGCACTGCTGTATGAATATGCGCATGCGGCCGAAACCATGCCGAACCTGGAGATCCAGCTCGAGATCGTTGATCCTCAGCGTGACATCGCCCGCACTCGCGAGCTGGCACTGAAGTACGACATCGACGCCGGCAACCAGATCATCTTCGCCTGCGGCGAAAAACGGCGGATCATCGATGTCGCCAGCCTGAACCGGTACGAGATCGAGATCAGCGAATCGAGTGTTGCCCACCGCATGGTCGGTTTCCTCGGTGAACAGGCTTTCTCGTCGGCCATTCTGAATGTGACCGAGAAGACCACGCCGGTGGTCTATTTCCTGACGGGGCACGGCGAGCGCGATGTGGAGGATTTCGAACGCCAGGGCGGCTACTCGACACTCGCCCGCGTGGTCGGCCGCGAGAATATCGATGTGCGCCGACTGGTCGTCGCCGGGCAGGACGCCATTCCGGCGGACTGCCGCGCCTTGGTGATCGCCGGACCCGACCGGCGACTCCCCGATGCGGTCATCAAGCAGATCGACGATTACCTGCTTAATAGGCACGGTCGCCTACTGATGTTGATTGATCCCACAACGGAAACGGGGCTTGACGCCTTACTGGAACGCTGGGGAGTGAAGGCGGGTCCCGGGGTTGTCTCAGGTCGCAGAACCCTGGACGGGGCTTTGGTTGTGATCAACTACGGTGAACATCCCATAACACGCCGATTTAATAATGTGACAACCACGTTCTATATGCCAATGGCACTTGAGCCTTTTGATGCCGCGAACACTGGCACCGACGAGGATCGTGTCAAGGTCAGCCTGCTGGCCGGCACGGGATCGGAAGGCTGGGTCGAGACTAACCTCGATCAGGATCCGCCGGTCTTCGATGCCGACCGCGACCGCCGCGGCCCGGCCACCGTCGCGTTGGCAGTGGAACGGGGCGCGCTGGGTTTCAACGCGCAACTTCAGCCAACGCGCATGGTCGTGATCGGCGATTCGTATTTTGTCTCGAACGCGGCGATCAGTAGCGGCGTGGGCGGCAACGTGAGCTTCCTGCTTTCGTCGCTGAATTGGCTCATTGAGCGCGATAGCCTGTTGACCGTTGCCCCGCGGATCCCCGCGCTACTGCACCCGGAAACTACCCGTAAGCAGTGGAACCGGCTCTTCATCGGCCTGGTCTTCGTGGCACCAGGCATGATGCTGCTGGCGGGTGTCGGGGTCGCCCTGCGCCGCCGCCGTTAGGAAGTCGGAAATGAAAACCAGAAACACGTTACAACTTGGCCTCATCGTCCTGATTCTCGGCAGCGGGCTGTACCTGCTCGACGAGCACCTCGAGCGGCGACAGACCGTGCGCGTGCAGGTGCAGCGCGTCTTCGACATCACCACCGATCCGGTAACGACTGTCGGTTTCGAGCGGGGCGGGATGCGCACTGAATTCGTGCGCAAGGGCGAGTCGTGGTTTCTACAGGAACCGGTGCGGGCACGCGCGAACCGTCCGCAGGTGGAACGGATCGTGACCACATTGGAAAACCTGCGGCGGCAGGACACCATCACCCGCGAACAGCGCGAGCTTCGCGAACTGCACCTGGCCGACTACGGACTACAGGATCCAGACTGGCGCATCTTCATCGAAACCGCCAACGGGCGGGCCGAAAGCCTGCATCTGGGCGGGCGCACCCCCTTTGGAGACGCCGTCTACGGGCGGATCGACCAGGACGACACCGTGTTCACCCTGCCAGGCTCCATCCTCGGCCTGTTCCCCGATGATCTGGCGACACTGCGCGACCGGGCCCTGCTCCACGGCACCCCTGCCAGCACCGAGCGGATCGATATTCACCGCCGCGACACCGGATTCCTACAGCTTGTGCGACGAAAATCCGAGTGGGTCCTGCAGCAGCCGCTGTCGACAAAAGCAGACGCCACCGCCGTTCGCAAATTGCTGGATGACCTCTTTGCCTTGCGCGTGACAACCTTCCACTGGGATGCCGATCTCGAAGGTGGCGGCGATGCGGAATCCGCCGCCCGGCTCGAGATGACGCGGCGCGGTCAGTTCGAGACCGCCGGACTGGCGGACGACGCCGCCCGCCTGAAAATTACCGTCTGGACGGAAGGGGACCGGCTGGGACAGGACCTGTTAATCGGTGCCGACGTCGCCGGGACCGACAACCAACGTTTTGCCCGCCGCGGCGGTGTGGACGCGGTCTACACCATCCCTGCCGATATTATCGAAGCCTGCTCGCGTCCGGTCGACACCTTCCGCAATCGGTCGATCTTTCCCGGCGCACCTGCCGATATCGGTTTTGTCCGCCTGCAACAGGGAGACAACCTGCTGGAGCTTGAACGCCTGGCGACAAGCGGCGGCGAGGGCTGGCGGCTGCGCGCCCCCTTGCGCGCCCCGGCGGATACCGAAGCGGTACAGGCTCTGCTAAAACGGTTACTGGAACTCAAGGTTGCCACCTTTCTGGGCAGCCGCGAACCGGCGATCACCACCCCATCCGTGGCCACGGCCATACGGGTCACGCTGGCACCGGAATCGCCTGCCGACGCCGGTACGGCGTCCGCAGCGACGGTGCCCACCGCCAACGGCAGCACCACGCTCGTGCTGGAGACTGCCGCAGAAGGGGCGCATGCCGCCATCGCCGGGCGGGAAGATGACCCCTTCACGTTGGATACCAGGATGACGGCCGGTCTGGATGCATCGCTGATCTCGCCCTTGCGCTTTCGCCATCGACTCATGCTGGCTGTCGATGCCATGGCCGTATCCCGCATCCTGGTGGCGTCCCCCTCGAACACCTGCCGCGTGACACGCGCCCCCGCCATCCCGGACGCCTGGCAATGCCCCGATATACCGATGCTGACCGTTGATCCGGCCGCTGTATCCAACCTGCTTGCAGCGGCGGCCCGTATCGAAGCTGGCCGCTTTGTGGCCTTCATGCCGCCGGACTTGTCCGTCTATGGTCTTGGCACGCCAGCGGCCAGCGTAACCTTCGGATTCCGTACCGAGGAGGGCATCCAGAACACCCTGCTGCTGGGAAACTCGGCGGACGACGCCTGGCGTCATGCCATGATCCAGGGCCACGGTTTCGTGTTCCTACTGGC
>CAZOXS010000297.1:0-9125 GCA_964583785.1 uncultured Victivallales bacterium | reverse complement strand
ACCGCGAGCGCAGCGCGGCCGAAAGGGTCAACTCCCATCTGCACGAGCAACACGGAGGACGGCATGTGCGCGTGCGTGGCCCGGTCAAGGTGGCTGCACACCTCGCCTTCGGCCTGGTGGTGATCGCCGCCGAGCAGATGCGCAGAATGCTCGTATCGCCACGGGCCAGCCTCTGCTGCATCGGAAAAGCCGGTTCAGAACGCCGGGAAGGGCGAAGTGTGCTCAAAAATGGTGATTCCAGCCCGTCAGGCGACCCGAAAACCCACACGCGCACAGCATCCGCCATTTTCCCTTGCAGAACCCCTCGTGGTTCCCAGCTTCAAGCGGGAACCACGAGGGGGTCTGCAAGTGCCTCATGTCATTCAGACGATCAAAACCGATTACTGCATTCCGAACTTGCCAGACAGGCGTTGGATACCATAGAGTGCCCGCATGAACATCCGTTATCGATACTATGCTTTCCGTCTCGCGGCCATGCTCACGTTGGTGGTCTCGTCCGTCCGTCCGTCAGTGCTACAGGCCCAGGAGTCAGCCGAGCGTCAATTCAGTGCGATTTCAAGGTTGATCGAGAAAGCCGACTTGACGCTTGAGGCGGGCAAGACGCAGGATGCTGCCCGCCTTTACGGGGCCACCATGGCGGCCTATCGTGATTTCTCGGAACGCTTTCCCGACTACCAGACTGAACTCGTGCAATTCCGTGAATCCTATTGCCGCCAACAATTGATGGATCTGTTGGCACAAAAGAAGGCCAGTGAACGGGCCGTGGCGGCTGCGCCACTGCCGGCGGATATCGGCACCGCGCTTCGGCAAGGCGTGGAGCACTGCCATGAAGGCCGCTTCGCCGAGGCGCAGTCCGTCATACAGTCCCTCCCGGAAGACGCACAGGCAACACCGCTGATCGCGCTGGTGCTGGCGACCGCCAAGCTCGGCATGGGAGACCTGGACGGTGCCAGGCAAATGCTCCAGCGCACACTCGCAATGGATGCCGACAACGGCATTGCCCACTACAATCTCGTCCAGTTGTTGCTACGTGATCCGGAACCGGACTACGAGGCCGCGCGTGAGCATTACCGGCACGCCCGCCGTCTGGGCATTCCGGCCGACAGCGACCTCGAATCCGTTCTTGATCTCTAACCCCGTCAGAAAAGCCATGGAACCAAAGAAAATCCACAAAACCAACCTCTTTACCAGCCTGTTCGTGGCCATGCGCCCGCTGCAATGGACCAAGAACGCCGTCGTGTTCGCGGCGCTGGGCTTCGGCTTCGGCGACAGCACCCAGCAGATCGACCTGCTAGCCGGGCTTCTTCTCGTGGTGCCGGCCGCCCTGCTCTTCTGTCTTTGCTCCAGCGGCGTCTACCTGATCAACGATCTGATGGATCTCAAGAGCGATCGCGAGCATCCCGCCAAGCGCTACCGGCCGCTGGCGTCCGGCAGGATCCGGCCAATCGAGGCGGCGGTTGCCGCCGCCGTCCTCCTCGCCATCGCCCTGGGTGGCGGCTGGCTGCTTTCACGTCCGTTTTTCATGGTCTTGATGGGGTATACCGCCCTGCAGATCGTCTACTCGCTGATTCTCAAGCGAGTCGCCCTGCTCGATGTCTTTATCATTGCCGCTGGCTTTGTGCTCCGCGCCATTGCCGGGGCGGCGGTCTTCCAGGAGCCCCCCATCCCGATTTCGCCCTGGCTACTGCTCTGCACATTCCTGCTGGCCCTCTTCCTGGCACTCTGCAAGCGCCGGCAGGAGAAGGGATCACTGGAGAACACGGCCACCGCCCGGCAGCGTATCAGCCTGCAGAAGTACGATTTACAGCTGCTCGATCAATTGATCGCCGCCGTCAGCGCCGCCACGATCGTGGCCTATGCCATCTACACGCTCTGGCCCGAAACCGTTCAGAAATTCGGAACTGCCCGGCTGGGGTTCACGATCCCGATCGTCATGTTCGGCCTCTTCCGCTACCTCGATCTACTCTACCGACAGGACAAGGGAGACCGTCCCGAGAAGCTGCTGCTTGGCGATATGCCGCTACTGCTGACGGTACTCGTCTATGCGGCCGCCGTCCTGCTGATCTTCACGCTACCCCCTACCTAGGGCTCGCATGCAAAACACAGGAACAGATGGATCGGCAGAGCCAGGGCAGGCAGCGGTACTGGAGCACCCCGCCAGCGAACAGCGGCCGATCAACGTACTGGTGCTGGAAGACGACAAGTCCTTGCGGAAGCTGGTCGAGCAAGGCCTGACCCGCGCGGGCTGCAACGTCAAGACCGCCTGCGAAGGTGGTGAAGGACTGCAGATCCTGCTCGGCCAGCGCTTTGATGTGGTGGTCACGGACCTGATGATGGAACCGATGGACGGGATCACCTTCCTGGGCGAGGCGTTGCGCATCTGGCCCTGGATGGGCGTCGTGGTCTTCAGCGGTTACGTGCAGGATGAACTCAGGGCCCGCGCGGCCGCGATCGGGGTGACCACCATTCTCGAGAAGCCGGTTTCGTTCCAGGAGCTGACCGCGAAGGTGCGCGAGGAAGCCGACCGCATGCGCGAACGCATCGGGAACACCACCCTGGACCAAATCCCCTACCAGCTCAGCATCCTGCGCGAGAACACGCGCACTGTCATGGAAGCCACCAGCCTCGGCCAGGCCCTGGGCAATCTTTCCCGCGATCTCGGCCAAGCCTTGCCGTCGGTAGCCACCGCGATCCTCAGCCTCCAGCAAAAGGACGACAGGCCCATCATGGTGGGAACCCTGCGCCATGCGGTAACCAGCGGCTTTATTGCCGGGCTCGAGAGGCTGATCCGGAAACGTTACCAGATGCTCACCGGCACGGATCTGCCCGGCAAAGCCGACTTGCAAATGTCCGGTGCCGACGTTTCCGATGTCGGCATCGCGGATCCCGGCAACACATTCACCTTTCCAATCATCTCTAACGGGGTCGTGTCCGGTATCCTCGCCTTTGTGCCACCGGCGGATCACCCCTGTAGCGACGCCGACATCTCGTTTCTCTACCACGCCACCAACCACCTCACGACGGTACTTATCGCCTTCCACCGCATTCGCGAACTAGCGGTGCATGATGAACTGACCGGCCTCTACAACCGCCACCACCTACAGGACGAGCTGCCCGGCGTGTGGCAACTGGCTGCCCGCTACGGTTTTTCCACCAGTATCATGATCCTGGATATCGACCACTTCAAGCTGGTCAACGACAACTACGGCCACATCGCCGGCGACCAGGTCCTCAAGGAACTCGGACTGATAACCCGCCGCCTGTGCCGCAGTTCTGACCTGATCGCCCGCTACGGCGGTGACGAGATTATCGTGCTGTTACCCGATGCCGACCCCGCCAGTCTCGGGAAACTGGCCAACCGGCTGATCGAATCGGTCCGTGCCCACTCCTTCTGCGCAAACGCCCAGGCCCTGCACT
This sequence comes from uncultured Victivallales bacterium, assembly GCA_964583785.1. Taxonomy (GTDB): domain Bacteria; phylum Verrucomicrobiota; class Kiritimatiellia; order UBA8416; family UBA8416; genus UBA8416. The sequence continues at coordinate 5,708 of CAZOXS010000297.1, read as the reverse complement.
GCACCATTTCCATCGGTTCCGCCAGCGTCCGGGCCCGTGATGGGGCCATGATCGGCAGCGATGCCCTGCTGGCGAGAGCCGATGAGGCGCTTTACATGGCCAAGCGCAATGGCCGCGACCGCAGCTGCATCTGGACGGAAACCGCCACAGACCTGGCATCGGCAAGCGAGCACGCGGAAAGCACCGACGCAACCGGCACGGCAGTAACCGCCCCCCGGGTGCTGGTCGTGGATGACGACAGCGCTGTCCTTAAGATTGTCGACATGCTGCTCGAGATGGAAGGTTGCACAACCCGGCTTTTCGAGACCGGGACGGCTGCCCGCGAGGCCGTCGCGGCGAGTCCAGGCTATTTTGATATTGCCCTGATCGATCTGAACCTTAACGACATGAGCGGGCTTGACCTGATCAAGAGCATCGGCGCCATTGACAGTCTGCTCGTCAAGATCGTCGTCACCGGCGACGCGACCCTCGATAATGCCGTCAACAGCCTACGGCACGGGGCGTATGATTTCATCCAGAAACCCATCCAGCTCAACCAGCTTCGCATCACCCTCAGCCGGGCACTGGAGTATCACCGGCTGCGCGAGGAGAATCTGGAGTACCAGCAGAATCTGGAGGAAATGGTGCGGCGCAAGAGCATCGAACTGACCAATGCCCTCCAACGCACCCGCGATTCGCTCGAGTTCACCCTGCGCGCGATGGCCTCCATGCTCGATGCGCGCGAACAGGCTACCGGTGCACACAGCCAGCGGGTGCAGGACATCACCTGCCTGCTCGCCCGCGAATTCGGGATAAAGGAGAAACAGCTTGCCGACATCCGCCAGGGAGCCCTGCTGCACGACATCGGCAAGATTGCCACCCCGGATGCAATCCTGCTCAAGGCCGGCCCCCTGGACGAGGACGAATGGAAGATCATGCGGCAACATGTCGTCACGGGCTACGAACTGATTAGCAAGAGTCCCGATCTACAGGAAACCGCTGCGCTGATGCTCTGCCACCATGAGGCATTCGACGGCAGCGGCTACCCCAACGGACTGAAGGGGGAACAGATTCCCCTCGGCGCCCGTATCTTCGCCCTGGTGGACGCGTATGACGCCATGCGCTCCAACCGCCCCTATCGCCAGGGGTTGCCACGCGAGGAAGCCATCGCGGAAATCAGAAGCAAGAGCGGCACACAGTTCGATCCCGCCGTCGTTGAGGTCTTTATGCGGCGGGCCGACGAGATCGAGACGCAGGGCAACTGGAACCACGCCTGAGAACGGGGTTCACCCTCAGCAGCATTCGATCCGCATCTGCTCGATCTGCTGCCGCAGACGGTTCAAGTCCTCGGCAAACCGTTCCTGATGCTCGGCCACAAAATCCAGGAAACGGTCCTGGTAGTAATTGACGCCCTCGATCAGGTTCGTCCGGAATTCCGCATAGTACGAGAGCTTGCGTCCCGAGAAACCGTCGGCAAAACGTGCGAGTTCCTCGTGCAGGTGCTCGACATAAAGCGACAACTCACGAATGAACATATGCGGGCGATCCTGATCGGTGAACAGCGCCAGCCGACCGTAGATGTGGCCGACCATTTCCTCCAGCGTCGCGAGCATCTTGAAATGGGTGATATTCAAACTGGGGCAAATGGCGGTATGCGCTTCCTTGACAATCCCGTACTTCAACGTTGCCCCGCCTGCCAGGTCATGGCAGATACAGGACTTGGCGAGCACCTCCTCCCGCACATGGGCTTTCTGCGTCTCGCTCATATCCGACGCCTCGATCGCGGCCAACTTCTGTTTCTGATACGCACGCGAGGCCACGCAAATCGGTTCTCCTGGAAATTCGGCATTCAACTCCAGATACCCCTTAGGGCAATCGCTTCCCGGGGCACCGCTAGCGATGCGGGCGCGCCGCTGAACCTCGCTCTCGGAGGTGCGCAACGTCCAGAACGGAATTCCCATCGGCGAGGTCGGCCCCAGTGTCACATCCGCTTCCCCGGCAGCCAGCAGACGCTGCAAATGCACATCATCCACACTAGTCACCTCGGGGACCACCAAAAAGGGTGTCGCCCAGCCGGTACCATCAACCTTGAAGTACTCCAGCATGGAACGGTGCTCGGCATGAGTACCGATCCCGCCCTGCACCGTGATCAGCATGTCACGGGGCTCCGCCACAGGCGAAAGCCCGTGCGATTCAAGCCCCTTGTTGTAGTCCGCATGCAGCCGGCCGAGCAATTCATCCCGGTTCGACGAGAATTCCTGTAGGATCGGTCCCAGCAGATACCCCTGCGTGGCAAAGGCATGCCCGCCGCAGTTCAACCCCGACTCGACCCTGAACTCCGACACCCAGATTCCACGCTTGGCCAGGAATCGTCCCTGGATCATGGCCGAGCGGTAATCGCTGACCTTCAGTGTCACCGTTTTCCGTGACCGGCCAGAGGCATCCGGACGGAAATCAGGGTAATCGCCAAGCGCACTGTACAACGGCGCATTCAGACCGGCCGAGAAGACAATCGCCGACGCGACCTTGCTGGTGGCAAACCCCCGCAAGGCGGCGATCGCATCGCTGAAGCGGGCATCGACCGATATACCGTTCTCGCGCGGCAAGCGGTCCAGCTTGGTCATGATATTGACATCAAGGGTTCCCGGCACCGCCTGCGCCCTCAATTGCTGCTGCAGACGCTGCTTCCCCGCCGGATCGCTCTCGGCCAGCATGCGCGTGTAAAGCGATTTCAACGAACAGTCCGGCAACAGCTCATAATAGCGCGTAATCTCGCTATCCGGCTCGAACGGGGCCGACCGCAAGGCCGCCGACTGTTCGGTCACGACATCGTGCATCAGATCCAGATAGGCGCAGATGCGCCGGGCCCGTGCATCCGGATCGCCGGTCCGGATCGCCTCGTAAGGCTTGCCGAAACGGGCACTGTAGAACCGCCGCATCTGCTCGATCAGCACATCATCAACCAGCGACACCACGGAGGAAATCCCATAGCGGGCCACCTCGAAAGGCGTACCTATCGTAAAACCGGTTCCCATGACTGGGATATGAAATTCATGCGAACTGCGCTCGGAAACCATCATAGACATGCCCCACTCTAACCCATTTAAAATCGTCTGTAATTGGTAGATAATCGCCTATCCGGTCCATGTACGCAAGCGAAAAACAGAAAACGTCAGTCCTGCGTGATTGCCGCCACCCCCTCCGCTCCGGCCTGGTCCCGCACGGTTATCGTATTGACGCCCTCACTGTCCCCGGCGACATAGACGGCGGTATCGCCGGCGGTTTGCCGCACGGACCCCAGCCCCGGGTTGCTCACCTGCCATTCGAGCGGATAGTACAACTGGCGCGTCTCCCGCTCTGCCTCCGGAATGGAGGCGGTAAACGTCACCGCGCCCCGGATGTCGACCGCGGCCGCGTCCGGCGATACCTCGATAACCGCCCGTGTCGTCGTTTTCTCGCATCCCGTGGCGAACAACACCACGATCAACAGCCCCATGATTGTATTCGCTGTCTTCATTGCCTACCCTTCCTTTCTTTTCTGCCGATTAACCAACCAAACTTAAAACTCCTCCTCCAAGGTGACCGGGTAATCATCCGGATTCGCGAAATAGTTGGTAATACTCCTGAACACGACAGAGGGGCTGCCGCTTTCAAGCGTAAGCCATTCATCGGCAATCACCATGCCCACAAAATCAGTCCCTTTAAAGACGACACTGCCGTATGGCGCGATCAGGACACCATCAAACCGGCCACCTCCCCCGACGGTAACATCGATATTACCTGTACTCACAATAACCACATTGGAAACCGAGTTGTTGATTGAGGCAACAAAGTCAGTGTCGGTGTAGACCCTTAGGTCATCGACCATGGGCACCGTCCCGGTTTCATACCCCCTGTCCGTGTACCAGGCCGGACGCGGTTCGCGCAATTGCGGCGCGATCGTGTTGGGCATGAGAAACGGCGGCAGTTCATCCGGATGCACATTGATGATCCGCTCAGGCAGGGTGTCAGCAGGCGCGAGCGCGCCGGCATAATAGATGCGGCTATCGCCGACGAGCGTAAACCCCGTCGCCCTGACCTCGACATCGCCGTGGACATAGATATTCCCGGTGATGGTCCCGCTGGCGATGATCAGATTGCCGCCCACATGAATATTGCCGTAAAGGGTCGGCGTCGCCCCCAGCATTTCGAGATTGCCGGAGATGTAGACGTCGCCCGGCACCGAGCTGGAACCTAAATTGGCCGTTCCGGCGGCATTCAGCAGTGCATCACCGTCGATGAAGACGGTCGTCACCTGGATATCCATACCACCACGAACCTGTGAAGCATCGAGGGTGCCGAATATGACCACCACACCGCCGGGCCCCTGAATCACACCGGCCCCTTGGGCCGACAGTTGCTCGGCCCAGAGGAAGATATTATCGATCGCGACGACCGGGTTGTAGTCCAGCAGGAAACGCACAAAACGCTGCGCTTCACGAGGCGTGTCCGGGTTGGCGATCCCGGTTGCCGTCACGACCAGATTCGAGCCATCCCTGACCGAACGCAAGCCGAATCGATCGCCCGACCCCAGCGTAAATGTGCCAACCGGTACATAATAAATATTCCTAGCGCGGCGTGAGTAGACATATGATTGGCCGGATTCGGTCGCATACTGCGCCCGGTTGCCGGTGTCGAACGTCAGCCGCTGGTGGCGCGCCGCCGAGCTGGCCGAAAGCAAGGCCGCCCCCAACACCGCCATGGCCACCATCGAGATGCTGACCAGCACGAGCGCCACCCCGCTCCGACGATCCCGCGTCATTGTTTTCATGATGACTCCTTTCCTAGGGGATCCGCAAGCAAACCCGGTTGACAAAGGTTCTGACCGGGATATCGCGGCTTTGCAAGCTGATCTCGATCAGTTGCACCGACGCATTCCAAGAGGCAAGCGCCGAGCCATCGGCAGTCTCGTAATACCCCAGCGCGAAACGGGCGACATCGTCGGAGAGCGGGATCCCGTTGAGTGCCAGCGCCCCTCCGTCGCTCCAGGCGACCGTGCGCCGCTGCACGACGCCCGAATCGTCCACCATGTCGTAGACCAGCGACTGCGCCGCCCCCGCAACGACGTTGGTAATCGCGGTGAACTCACGTACCAGGCGCCCGAGCGCAAGCTGGGCCTTCTGCGCGGCCGCCACATTGCGGCGCACCAGCAGCAGCCCCTCCGTGGCCGGCAGTACCGACATCGCCACGGAAAAGACGAGCAGCCCCACCAGCAGCACCACCACGACCATCTCAATCAGCGTAAAACCTGCCTTTTTCATCGCGTGACCTCCGCGAACAACCGCGACAACCGTTCCCCCAGCCGGTTGCCCAGCGTCACCTTGAGGAGCGTGTTGGTGGCGGACGTATCACTCTCGACACCACCGGCAAAACTGACATAACGATTATGCACCACCGTCAGCCCGTCCGCAGGCGAGGAGCCTTCCGCCCCGACGTCCGTGTGCAAGGATTCCAGATCCAGCGCGTTCGCCGGCAATTGCAGAGCCACCAGGTTTTCCATGGCCGAATGCAGCTCGGTCCCGTCGCGCAACTGCGCATAAGGTTCGTTCGCGCGCATGAACACGGACCCCAGCAGCGGGACCACAGCAGCCAGGGCGATCGCCGAAATCACGATCGTCACAATCACCTCGATCAACGTAAATCCTTGAGAAACGTGTTTCATGGTATCAACCCCGTAAAGCCGGTAACCG
>CAZOXS010000296.1:0-2829 GCA_964583785.1 uncultured Victivallales bacterium | reverse complement strand
TCGCCGACCTCGACAACCGTCAGGAATTCGTCCTCGGAGAGTGTCTTTACATCCGCGCGCAAGTGATGCTCAAATAGCGAGGCGAAACGCTCAAGCAGCACGCGGGCAGGTGTGAACAGCCAGATGCAGGCGGCAAGGGGGCGTGCGTAAATCGCCGCGGTTTTCGCTGCCTGCTGCATGGCGAAACGTTTCGGGACCACTTCCCCGACGAGCAGCAGCAGGACCGTCATGCCGGGGATGGTGATCATTTCGGCATGGCGGAATCCAAGCCCGCTGATGATCATGAACCCGAGCGCGGCACTGCTGACATTGACGATCGTGTTGCCGATCAGGATGGTCGATAGCAGGCGCGTGGGACTGGCGAGCAGCGTCTCGAGCCGGGTGGCGGTCTGCGGCTGTTTTTTGCGGATCCGGGCGATGTGCAGCGCGTTAATCGAGAACAGTGCTGTCTCAGAACTGGAGAAAAAGGCGGAAAGCAGCAGCAGGACGACAAGACAGGCAATCTCGATTATCAGTAGGGTCGTACTCATGGCTACAGGCGTTCAACCTCGGCAATGCTGAGTTTCGTGCGCTGGATAGCCGGGTATTTCTGGATTTCCATATCCTTGATCATGTAGGCATCATCGATTTTCTTGACGCTGTTGATCCAGAGGCGGCGGATGGGCTTGTCGTCGGCATCCAGTCCTTCCGCCCGCAGCATCATGCCGGCCTTCTTGCCGATCCAGAGTCGCACGCTCTTGTAGGGGCCCTGCTGGTCGGGCGGCGCATTGATGCGAATGACGTGGCAGTCGAAGCCCTTGACGCTGTCCTCGCCCTCGAGCCGGGCATCCGTCCACCAGAGGAACGAGAGCGTCAGGTCCATCCAGGTGATGTCGCTGGCCTGGATCGGGCGGGCCAGCGAGACAATCGGGCGGGGAACCAGCGGATTGCCCGCCGCATACGCGACAACCGGGTTGTCGCCGTGTGTGAGCGTGAGTTGCTCGATCGGGGCGCCGAACGCATCGCGAATCGTGTATTGCGTTTGCGGGGTGCTGTCGCCCCAGCGGGCAATCAGCTCGAATCCGTAGGTGGTAATGGGCACCCCGCGCTTGCGGCGCACCAGCAGCTCACCGGTCACGCGGATCGGATCGGGGGGTAGCTGTTGCACGACGCCCGCGAGGAGCGCGGCGGCTATGGGCACCTCGTCGTCGTCCGCCTTGTCGATGGCCGACAGGGCTGAACGCGACGGATCGGCGGCGGACAGGCGCGCGGCCGAGGCGGCGACCAGTGCGGCTGCACAGATCGCCATGGACACATGTTTATGAAAACGGATTGATGCGGGCACTAGTTCAACTCAACGTTACAGGGGCCGGCCTTCTCGTCTGCGGCAATCGCCAGATTCAAAATGTCGCGCACCTGGACAAGCCCGGTGGACGGGACGATAATCGTATCGCGCCGTCCGCCGACATCCTCGGTGATACGGAGAAAACGCCCCCTCGGGTTTTCTCGCAGATTGAACGAAAAACACTTCCGTTCCACCTGCACCTGTTCACTCAATAATTCAGTATCCACGCCCGAACTCCTTTTTAAGGATTCCATGCAACTCGACAAGTCGGCCGGAATGTTGTTTAATCTAGCAAATCAGGTTATGGTGTCAACCTATGAATTCAGCGTTTTTTTTTGATGCGCATTGTCATTGGCGTGTGGCGGAGGACAATGATTGCGCCCCATTGGCCTGGGGGGAGGGGATCGTTGGCATGGTTTGCGGCGGGACGGGGCCCGACGACTGGGACGCCGTTCGGCTGGCGACGGCCGCAAGAACAACGGTTGTCATCCCTGCCTATGGCCTGCATCCTTGGTTTGTAACGTCTGAGGCGGGAACGGACGCGGCGGCGCTGGAACGGCTGGCAGCGCTGCTGCAGGTGGACCAACGGGCGGCCGTTGGCGAGATCGGGCTTGACGTCGCCCGGGGCGGGATTGCCTCGCACGAGCGCCAGCGCGTGCTGCTGCTTGCACAGCTTGAGCTGGCCCGGCGATTTGAGCGCGTTGCCGTCATCCACTGCGTTCGCGCCTGGGGGGCGCTGCAGGAAACGCTGGCGGAAGCCGGGCCACTGTCGCGCGGTTTCGTGTTGCATGCTTATGCCGGCAGCGCCGAAATGGTACTCCCGCTAGCCCGTCTCGGGGCGTTCTTCTCGTTCAAGGCCAGCGGCGACACGCCTGGTCCGAAGCGGCTGGCGCGTATACGCGCGGTGCCGCCTGAACGACTGTTGCTGGAATCGGATCTGCATCTGGGCGCCGGCGGCGCATCGGCAGCCGAGCAGTGGCAGCGACTGAACGACGTGGCCGGGCAACTCGCCGCCGCGACCGGCATGACGCTGGAGCAAGTAGCCCGCCTGACGGCTGAAAACGCCCGGCGTCTGTTTACAGCGTATGAGCGGGCATGACGCTGAATGTTTGTCTGGGCGAGTTCTTGCACGCTGGGAGCCACACTCGCGGCGCGAGTGGGCTCCGCCGCCAAACAAATCGTTGCAATACATTTGGCGAATGTGGCAGTATTCCCGGCATGAAAACAAACGTCATCAACACACTCCGCGCACTCCGTGTTTTTGCAGCGCTGGTCTGCGTCCTGCTGGGGTTCATGGTTGTGCCGATTGGCGTGTCGGGGCAGGCGGTTGCGCCGCGCGGGTCGGAACTGCTGACCGAGCCGCTGCCGGCGGATCAGACCGCCGGTAATGCGGCGCTGTTCGCGGGAATCGGCGCGTTTGCCGATTCCGAGTCCGGTCTGAACCCGCTGCGCTACGCGCCAGCCGACGCGATCGCCCTGGCGCATCTCTTCACGCAGGAACTCAA
>CAZOXS010000295.1:0-3131 GCA_964583785.1 uncultured Victivallales bacterium | reverse complement strand
AGGCCGGTGCCGCATCCTCATAGGCCAGCAACGTCTCGGCAGGCGGCAGGGCGGCGGGCGGTATCCGCAGTCGACGTTGAAAGCGGCCGCTGACCGGGGTGTCGATCCCTTCGGTCTGGAACAGCGCGAATAACGGGTGCGAGGGCGTGTGGACAAGCACCTTGAGCGGTTGGAGCGGTTGATCGGGGGACCATGCGCCGGTGGCCATGTCGCCGGTGGTTCCGGGGATTGGCAGGTTTTCCAGTTGCCAGAGCCGCGCAACGGAAAGCGAGGGTAGGGGCGAGATGGTCAGTGGGGTTCCACCGGCCGCGCGGCGGGTGAGAGCCTCGACGCCGGTGCCATCCCAACCGGCCAGCAGCAGTGCATCCCAGTCCTGCTGGCCTTGCAAGTCCTCGTCGGAGACCGGTTCGACCGTTGCCCAGCCCAGTGCCGCGATGGCGCGCCGCCAGGCGTCGGCAACCGCGGGATCACGGTCGTAGAGTCCCACGCGGACATGCGCATCCACCTGTAGCGCCAGGACCCGCCGATTGTCCACCGGGAAGGCATCCTCATCGATCGCGGCGATCAGCGGGACGAAACCGGTCTGGAGAAACTGGCAGGGTAGCGAGGCCGAGGCGACCCCCCAGGCCGGAACCAGCAGCGAAACCGAACGGCGGATGTCGCCAGCCTCGATGTAGACCGTCCGCTGGCGCGGCTGTGGCGAGTAGTTGGCGACATCGCAGAGCACCAGGACGTCCTCGCCCACGACCGGATTTGCCGGTTCCACGCGTAAGCCGGTAATGGCGGTGTTCGCGCCGTCACCGTTTCCGGTCCGGATCGCCAGCAGGCTGATGTCCGGTGGTAGGGCGGGAATGAGGGTATTCCAGCCGGTTTCCTGGAAATCCGAGATGATGCAGATTTCGCGTTGCCCCGTGACCCCGGAGAGCTGGGCGGCCGCCAGGGTCAGGGCGGCCGCCGGATCGCCGCCGCCGGCGGAGACGCGGGCCTGTCGCAGCTCCCCGCGCAGGTAGGCGGTATTACCACTGAGCTCCGGCAGCACTGCTTCAGGGGGATGCCTGAGCCAGATGACATTCGCGCGGTCGCGGGCCGAGAGCCCGCCCAGGACGGATGACGCCTCGGCGCAGGCGGCCGCGAAACGCGACTGGCTGCCGTCGGCATACGCCATCGAGGCGGTGGCATCCACGATGATCACGACATGCCGGGGTTCAAACCGTCCTGCCGGATTGCGCAGCACGAAAAGCACAGGCTGCAGGAAAACCCCGATCAGGGCCAGGAACAGCAACGTGCGCAGCAGCAACAGCAGCCAGTCGCGCGGTCGCTTGATACGGGCCGCCTCGCGTTTCAACCGGGCGATCAGCGCGTTGGAACTGAACGCATACGCAGGCGGCCGACTGCGGGCGAACAAGTGCAGCAGCAGGGGAATGGCCGCCAGCAGCAGTCCGGGAAGAAAGGCGGTATTGAAGGTGAATAGGTTCATTGGGCAAGCCGGTCGAAGAGATCAAAAAAATGGGAATCGGTTCGGGCCGGCGTGTAGCGGACCTGCCGACGGTTGGACAATTCGCGCAGTCCCGCGATCTGGGCATCCATGGCACGGCGGTAGGCCACGCGCAACCGCTCGGTATGGGCCACCACGCGACTGCCGCTTTCCATGTCCACGAAGGTCACCAGTCCCCGGTCCTCCAGATCCAGCTCCTCGGGGGCGAGAATCTGGAAGAGATGGACCTTGAAGCCGCGGTGCAGATAGGGGCTGAGGGCCGCGAAGATCGCGGAAGGATCGTCGAGGAAATCCGAAATGACGATCAGTGTGCCTTTTCGCTTCAGCAGGGGGAAGGCACTGTGCAGGGCCGCGGATACCGACGTCGGCTGCCCGGGCTGGTTGGCCTCTAGGACATGCATCAGCCGTGTGAGGTGCCGGTGCGTGCTGGCAGGCGGCTCGAAGGTGCGTAGTTGGTTGTCGAATGTCAGTAGCGAGACCCGGTCACGGTTGTGGGTGACCAGATAACAGATGGCCGCCGCGAAAAACGAGGCGTAGTCGAGTTTGCTGATGGTCTTGCCGAATCCCATCGAGGCGCTGCTGTCAAGGAATACATGGCATTCCATGTTGGTTTCCTGCTCGAAGGTCTTGAGGTAGCGCCGGTCCGTGCGGGCATACACGCGCCAGTCGATCAGTGCCGGGTCATCGCCATCGACGAATGGCCGGTAGTCCCGGAATTCAATCGAGGAACCGCGATCCAGCGAGCGCCGCCGACCCGCCAGATACCCCTCCACGAGCATGCGCGGGGCAAACTGGAAGTTCGCCAGCCGACGGATATGCTCCGGTTTGAGGTATTTGAATTGTGGCGGTGCGGTCATGCCCCCCCCGTTAAAACCGGTTCGTAGGGTTACACCGCGTCGAGCAGGTGCTTGACGATGGCTTCCACACTGACACCCTCACCGGTGGCGTTGTAGTTGGGGATGATGCGATGCCGCAGCACCGGCGGGGCCACCGCCAGGACCTCCTCGACCGAGGCGGCCGACTGCCCGCGCAGCAAGGCCAGGGCCTTGGCGGCCCGCGTCAGGTTCTGCGAGGCGCGCGGCCCCGCGCCCCAGGCGACGTAGCGTTTGATGTAGTCGTCGGCCAGCTCGGAATCCGGGCGCGAGGCGTGAACCAGTCGTAGGATGGTATCGAGCACATGATCCGGCACGGGCACATCCAGAACCGCTTTCTGCAAGGCCGCGACGTCGGATGGCGTCAGCACGGGCCGTACCTGCGGGATCTCATGGCCGGTGGTCTGCAGCACGATCTGCCGTTCCTCATCCATCGACGGGTAGTCGATCAGCAGATTGAAGAAGAAACGGTCCAGTTGGGCTTCCGGCAGTGGATAGGTGCCTTCATGCTCGATCGGATTCTGGGTGGCGTAGACAATGAACGGGGTTTCCATGAGCAGCGTCTTGCCCGCCACGGTCACCTGCTTCTCCTGCATGGCCTCCAGCAGGGCGGATTGGGTCTTGGGCGGGGTCCGGTTGATCTCGTCCGCCAGCAGCAGGTTGGCAAACACCGGACCGCGGACGAACTCGAAAGCCCGGTGCGCGCCGCCGGCATCCTGCAGGATCTGGCTGCCAAGGATATCCATCGGCATCAGGTCGGGGGT
>CAZOXS010000294.1:0-9260 GCA_964583785.1 uncultured Victivallales bacterium | reverse complement strand
GATCGATCCCATCGCCAGCGAGGCATTGATATTGGAAACCGTCGCCGCCGCCTGCACGTCGATATCAGAGCCTCCATACCAAGGACTGTCGCCGGCGACATTGTTGTAGCTCTCGGAAGCGTAAATGCCGTTCCCGTCCTGGAATACCACCCGGTAAGTGCCTGCGATTAATCCCCCGACTTGGTAAATCCCCTCGCTGTCTGTGGAGTCCTGATTAACCGAATACCACCAAGATCCGTTCCAACAGTAGGCGGTCACGCTGACATATTGTAGTGGTGTTCCGTCGGCTTCTGCCGTCACCTGCCCTGCGATGATCGATCCCATCGCCAGCGAGGCATTGATATTGGACACCGTTGTCTCTGCTGCCACGGTGATGTCGGTGCCTCCATACCAAGGACTGTCGCCGGCGACATTATCGTAGATCTCGGAAGCGTAACTGCCGTTCCAGTCCTGGAATACCACCCGGTAAGTGCCCGCGATTAATCCCCCGACTTGGTAAATTCCCGTGCTGTCTGTGGATACCTGTTGAACCCAATCCAACGAAGATCCGTCCCAGCGGTAGGCGGTCACGCTGACATTCTGTAGTGGCGTTCCGTCAGCTTCTGCCGTCACCATCCCGGAAATGTCCCCGCCGACGGCCGATTGGAGTACCAGCGTGGTGCCGCATAGGATCGCCAGCAGTGAACAGGCATTTCGTGGAACCCCGGATGGAACCCGGCTGTGGTCACGCCTGCACCAATTGGCAAATCGCATAAATCCACTCAGAACGCGCATGGAATCCTCCCGTTGTTATTCGATGCAGCAACGGCGGTATGCTATGGCAATCGGCAATCACACTGCAAGCAAAGAATTACAAAACAACCGCATTGCCGACCGTTTGCGTTCGGCGTAACGCCTCCAGGTTGCGGCGGGCGCTTTGCAGGGTCGGCTGCTTGCGAAGCGCCTGCCGGAATCGTCTTTCGGCCCCGGTACGATCGCCCGTGGCGAGCAGTACGGCCCCGGCAAGATTGTCGAATGTCGCCGGGTAGTCTTCCGGATTTTTCAAGACAGAGGTTTCAAACCAATGCAGGACGCGCATGGCATCTGCCGGCATGCCGGCGCGCAGATAAAGCGTGATCAACCGTTCGACGGCGGCAATATGGTGTTCGTCGCGCCATAAGTGCATCTGCCGCCGCATGACCAGCGCGGCATTCCGGTAATCGCCGACCTGCTCGTAGGCAATCGACAGGTTCTTCAAGGCCGTTGAGTGATCAAGCCCCGTGGCGGCCCAGTCGTGATAGACGGTGACGGCTTCATCCCATCTGCCGAGTTTCGATAGCACGTTGCCAAGATTGTTGTATAGCAGGATGTCCCGGTATCCGGTCAGGGCGTGCCGGAGGATCGGCAGCGCCTCCTGATCGTTGCCGTCTTGTGCCAGTCCCGCTCCTGCGATGGCATGGAAACGGTGCATGCCCGCCGGGATACGGTCAGCCAGTTCGGTGGCACGATTTTCGCTGATCATCCGCGGTACGGTCACATTCAAACGCGTTTCGATGCCGAACCAGGCCAGTAGACAGATGGACAGGAACAGGAAGACCAGACGCACGCCAATACGCCGCCATGATCGTCGTGGCAGGGGCGGTGCCGCTGCCGGGGCTGTCGCGGGCAGCAGGACCCCGAACAGAAGGCCGGCAAGGGGGCCGGCCATCGCTGTTTGCCAGGGAAAGGAAAACAAACCGGAAATCAACAGGTAGCAGAAGAGGAACATACAGGCATCGCGGCAGGATGAATCCCGGCGGCTCTCGCGGACCAAAGCCCCGCCTGCGACCATCACCAGCCCCAGGAGGCCGGCCAGCCCCGGCAAACCGAATTCAGCCACGAACTGGAGATAATCGTTGTGCGTCTCCCGGGCATAAACCAGATGCCTGATATCGGCGTGTGTTTTCTCATCCGGCAACAGATCGCCCAGCCGGTCCAGATACTGGAAGGCGAAGCTGCCCGCACCCCAACCCAGGATCGGCTTTTCCGCCACCATCGTCAACGCGACCTTCGCCATCGTCACGCGCGACGAGACCGCCGCGACGCGTTCCGGATGCCAGATGACGTCTGCGAAGCGGTCGCGCGTGGTCGGCATGAATAGCACCAGACCGCCCGCCAGGATCGCCAGTGCGGCGGCCGGAGCCAGCAGATGGGTCACCGCAACACGGCGGCGGTTTTCCCTGAATATCCTGACAACCTCGCTCGCGCCAAGGGCACCCGCGATGCCCACGATGCCGGCGCGGCTTGCGGTCAGCCCCACCACGAGAAGCACACCACCAACAAGCAACATGCGCAGCCACGGGCGGTGAACCAGCAGAAACAGCCCGACGCTGCACACGGCGAGGAAGTCGGCCGCCTGATTGTGGTAGCCGATCGTGCCGATCATCCGCCCCGGACGATAATCCATTCCCACCGTCGTGCTGCCGAAAAGCGGATCCACTCCCGCGTACTGCGCGATCATCAAGGCCGCTTGTATGAAGCCGGCAACGACAAGTGCCCAGGCGATGGGTTTCAGATGGCGTTCCTGATCCAGCGTTAGACCTGCACCGAAAAGGACGCCGGGCAACAGCCAGTTCGCCAGCTCGTCCCCACCGATGACAGGTCCCGCCCGCAGCAGGCTGCGCAGAAGCATCCACGACATACACCCAAGCGCACCCAGGCTGAGTGCGATCCGCTCGCGTCGGCAGGAAAGAAGCGTCCCCGCCGAGAGCATCACCGCCACCCCGGACCAGAGTAGCCGCTTGGGGGAATCGAAATAGTTAAGTGCCTCGTGCATCGCCGGAATGTGCATTAATGCGATGAGGCCAACCAACGCCGCCGGAACCAGTCGGTGCCCCGATTCGCGTAGTCTTTCCCAGTGTTGCCGTGTGTTCATCACTCGTTCACCGTTGGTGGACCTTCACGAACGTCGGGCGCCGCCGCCAACGACGCCAGTTTAACCTTCACCAGCGGTGCCAGGGCCGCGCTAAGGCGCCGATGGCTCTTCTCGTCAGGATGGACGCCGCTATCGGCGTAGCCCACCAGAAATGGGCGCGCATCAAAAACACGGACCTTCCCGTTTGGAAATTCATTGGCCAGGGCCTTGAGCTCCGGCAGGCGGTTTGGCGTCATGCGCATGAAGTTGAGTAGCACAATCCGTGATTGCGGGTAGATTCGCAGGATCCCTTGCAGCAACGTCCGCATCTTTTCTCGATAATGCCGGGCAGAGTCATTGCGCTGATTGGCTCCAAGATTGATAAAAACAAGATCTGGAGGCGCGAAAACGGGTGGTGGGCGGTCCCGTTCAAACAACGCAATAAAGGTTTCGATAATCGCGCCTGGAATTCCCCACATCAGGTAACGGGACTGCTCGTTCTCGACAAGGCCGAAAGCATACGTTCGCGTGGCGTCGGAGTTTGTGCTCCAGTGGCCTTGGCGTCCCCGTATGCGTACCCCGGCGGTAATCGAATCGCCAATAAAGGCGAGCACAGGCCCGGTTCGGGAAGTGACTGGCGGGCTTAGCTCGGCATCCGGTGCGAGCTCGCATCCGGCGAATCGCAAAAGACTCGATTCCGGCGGCTTGGCCGGATCGAATTGTCCGGCATTCGAGGCGGCATGGATGACGGTGAACGTCGATCCGGCGGTACCCCCGTCAAGATCGATAACGCCAGTGGTCAACAAATCATTCCAGACCACATCCTCGCCATTCTTGACCACGAGCCGGATGGCGCTGGAGGCGGGGGGCACAACGCGTAAACGGGCTTTCCCTGTGAGATCAAAGCGCACCTGACTGCCGGCAAAGCCCGTGGCCATCGTTGTCGTCATCAGTCGCCAGTCGCCAAGATACTCGAAGGGACCGGTAACGGCAGATACAAACGCGGCGGGCTGTCCGGCGGTGCTCAGAACGAGAAAAAAGGAACACAAACAAGACAACCGGAGCCTCTGCCGCAAACCACGGCGGAGGCAGGCGCGTATGTCAACCGTGCCAAAGACGAGATTCAATGCAGTCATATACCTACAGTTTCACAAGAAAGCGTCCATGAATGCAAGAATGATGTTCTCGTCGCCTTTCGTCCGTAAAAACTGCACCACTCGCTACGCTGGAGGCACCGAGGCACAGAGATATTCTCTCTATTTTATTAATATGTTGTGCATAAATCACTTAAAACTCAGCGTCTCTGCGCCTCTGCGCGAAAATAATCTACTGAATCTATGGGATGGTCGTAGATCCGCTTGCACTTTTTGCTTGTTTTCGTATCGGGAGTGACTAACGTTCGCAATATGGACACAAGCACGACATGGCTTGTATGCAAACCGGCCCCGTTGCTGTGGGCGGTTTTCCCGCTTTTGCTGGCTGCCAACTTTGCCGCCGCCGCCGTGGCCCAGGATTCCGCTTTCGGGACGCTGGTGGTGCAGTCCCCCGTGCAGGCGGTTGCCACGCTCAATGGGGAGGGTGCCTTCCTGCTCGTTCCCGGTCAGGATCTGCGCTGGAGCCGGATCCGCCCGGGCAACTACCGGGTTGATGTCCGCAGCGGCGGCGAGCAGTGGCAGCGTGAGGTCCAGGTGCAGCCTGGCCGCACCGAGACGCTGGTCGCCGCCCTCTCCTCCGCCGGCCATCTGCTGGAAGCCGGCGTGGCACCGCCGCCGCCCGTTACAGGATCCACGCCTGCCCCCGCCTATGTCCCTCCGCCGCCGGTGGTACCAATGGTTTCAGCCCCATCCGTAACCCAGCAGCGAAAGGAGGAACGCGCGGAGCAGGCGCTATCGCGTCGCCAGCAGCAGGACTTGCTGCGGCAGCAGCGCGAGGCCGAGGCTCGTGCCCGGCGCGAGGAGCAGCGGCAAGAGCAGGAACGACTAGACGCCGAAGCGCAAAACCAGCCAAAACGAAGACGACCGAAGGTGCACTAGGAAGTAAAGTCGAAATATGGAAAGTCGAAAGTCGAAATAAGACTGGAGACAGCAGGTAACTACAGAATAAGGAGGAGACGTATGAAGAAGATGATGACGCTTGGAATGGCCCTGGTACTCACGACCGCCCTGGCCGGCAGCGCCCTGGCCAGCAGCATCGCCGGTAAGGTGTGGGTTGCGGAATCGGAAGAACTCGATGATTCCACGCTTATGTATGGTGGTTCCGCCTCGCTCAGCCTTGGCGAGAACGCGTGGATCTCGGGCATGTACCTGATGGGGTCCTACGACGACATATTCGGTTTGGGGATTGATTATGATGCCGCCGATGCGGAAGTCATTCTGGGCGTCTCGTTCGAGATTCTGGATGTTGGGATCGGTGCCCGTTATTCGGAATGGACCTTCCGTGCCGGTGGCGAGGAGTTTGATATGGCTATCTTCGGCCCCATGGCCTATATCGGCCTTGGTGACAGCTTCGGCGACTCGCCGCTTGGTTGGTACGTTGGGGGTTCCTACATGTTCAAGGACTTCGGCGATGCCTATGATGATGACCTGGAAGACACCTACGAGCACTACAACGTCGAGGGCGGACTCTCGCTGTTCCTGGATCCGGTGACGGCCACGGTTGGCTACCGCTTCAAGGATTATGTGAACTTTGATGAGAGCAGTTTCAAGGGCTTCGCCGCCACGCTCGGCTTCGGCTTCTAAGACGGCCAACCGTATATGATTGCCACAAAAAAGCACAAAATTCACAAACGAGATTATCCGTGTCTTTTGTGCCTTTTGTGGCGATCAATTGTTTGGTTTAACGGTATACGGATTCCAACCCTCAATTGCGTGGTTTCAACGTCATGAACGCTTCCGTGTATTCTGCGTATTCCGTGGTTAAAAAACATTTTTTCCTAGGCCTTTCGTGTCTTTTTACCGCAGCTCTCCCCTTGCTGGCGCAGCAGACGTACGAGCAGTGGCTGGAGCAGGACCAGCAGGCCTTCGCCCAGTACCAGGCGGAAGTCACCGCCCAGTACGAGCGCTTCCTCAAGGAAGAGGCCGAGGCCTATAACGTGTTCGTGCGCGAGGCCGGCAAGCAGTGGGGCCAAAGCAATGTCTGGATGCCCGAACAGACGCGCTGGGTGCAGTATACCGATGCGCTCGACGAGCGCAGCGCCGTCCAATTCGAGGAAGGCATCGCCGAGGTCGAGATCATCCTCGAGCCCGGCACATCCGATGCCGAGGCGCGCGCCCTGGTGGCCGCCGGCGTCGAGAATCTGGTTTTGAGCGGCACCGTCGGCCCGATCGAGATGATCCGCCGCCGCCTTTTCCCGCAATCCGTGCGCGAGGCCGGCGATCCCGATCCCGGATCGACCTTGGCATCGGCCAAGCAAACCGCGAAAGCCGCCCGGCCAGCCGTGCCACCGCCTCTACAGGCCACCTCGCCCGCCAAACCGGTTGCAGCCCCTGTAATGGGTGGCGAGGCTGCTCGTCCGACGGAGCCGTTGCATAGTCGGGTACCGAGCCGCTACACCGTCCAGGGCGGCGATACCCTCTGGGGCCTGTCCAAGCGCTTCGGCGTCTCGCGCCAGTTGATTGCCGAAGCCAACGGCATCAGTCCGGACGGCTGGCTCAAGATCGGCCAGAAACTGATCATTCCCGGTCAGGCGGCGTCCGCCCCGGCCCCCGCGTCCGCTCAAACGCCAGTGCCTGCCAGCGTGGCAACCGCCCAGCCCGCCGCGACCCCGCCCGCCCCCGCCGACGCACCGAAACCGCCCCTGCTGGACCGTCAGCTCGCCATGCCGGATGGCACGCCCGTCACTCGCGAGAACGCCCGCGCGTTTGCCGCGACGCAGGCCGCCTCCGGGAATGTGCAGCGCCAGATCGTCACCGGCAGCGACAACGTTAAGCGCGAGGTGGTGCGTGTCTCGTTTCCCCTCGCGCCCGATCACCTGCGCGTCCGCGCCGAGCGTTTCCGTCCCTTCGTCACCCGCTATGCCGCGCAGTACGGTGTCTACCCCCCGCTGGTCTATGCCATCATCCATTCCGAATCCTCGTTCAACCCGCGCGCCCGTTCGGGCGTGCCCGCCTACGGGCTGATGCAGCTCGTGCCCCGCTCCGGCGCCCGCGACGCCTACCTGCTGGTCTACAAGCAGGACCGCATGCTCAGCGACACCTACCTCTACGACCCCGAGCGCAACATCGAGCTGGGTGCCGCCTACCTGCATATTTTGCAGGACCGCTATTTCAAGCGCGTCGAGAACCCCATGAACCGCATGCTCTGCGCCATTGCCGGCTACAACACCGGTGCCGGCAACGTCTGCAAGGCATTCGATGCCGGCACCTCCCTCACGCGCGCCGCCCCGGTCATCAACAGCATGACCCCCGATCAGGTCTACAGCCGCCTGCTCACCAACCTGCCCTACGAGGAAACCCGCCACTACGTCGTCAAGGTCAACGACCGCCTACCCCTCTACCGCGAATGGCAGTGAGCGAGTAAAGTCGAAATTTGGAAAGTCGAAAGTCGAAATTTAGAATGCCTCCTGGACGACCGGCTCCCGCAGCCTGAAGGGGTGCAAGTCGTTCGTTCGGGCTCAAAGGCGTTCGACCCCTTCAGGGTCGATGCGTGGGGTGGGGGGCGATTCCCAGGGGCGTTGCCCCTGGCTGATGAATTCGACCCCGTTGGGGTCAGGATAGTCGCCCACCTCAGTCGTCGGCGGGCTTGCCTATAACTTCAAACCAGACCACAACAAGTTATAAATTCACCTTCTTCTGCACACAACGTTGACTCTCTTGTTCGGTTGACGATAGCAGGCGACGAGAACGGAAAACGAGTGAGAATTTAATCGTCCACCGCTCTCGTCGCCGTTCTCGTTCACCGATTTCCGAGCATAAGCATGTAGGTCGTGGCGCCTCGCCCGACCGCCGAGCATACGTCGCCTGACAGCCAACAGACCGCTGCCCGGCAGCTAACGCCGCTTATGCTCTGGCTGTTGCCCGTACTTTGTCCTCCGGTCGTTTCATGGGCTTCAAATGGGCTGCCTACGGACGCGGACGGGGTGGAACCCGGGCTCGGACGGGGGAATTGAGTATGACGGAAAAAAAGTTGTTGGGATTCTTTGATCAGCATGTTAGGGTTTAATCCAGACTGAATTTATCCATCGAATCGGGAGGACTGGGATGGCAAGGTTTCGCTACATAGCAATGGATGGCAAGGGGGCCGAAGTCGAAGGGGTGATCGAGGCTGGCAGCCAGAGCCAGGCGGTCAGTTCGCTGCGCGGCCAAGGGCTTTTCCCCACTCGCGTAGCCGAGGTAGGGGGCGGCGCACAAGCCAAGCGCGGGGCGGCCCCAGTCAAACAGGTCAAGGTCGCGACGCCTGGTGGCTCCAAGCTGCCAGCCTTTTTGCGTCCGCGCGTCAAACCCAAGCAGCTCATGGTCTTTACCCGCCAGTTGGCCACGCTGATCGAGGCCGGCCTACCGTTGTTGCGCGGCCTGCGCATCCTGCTCAAGCAGGAGAAGACGCAGGCGCTGCGCGAGGCCCTCACGGGCATGGGCGAGGCGGTCGAGAGCGGCGGCACGTTCTCCGAGGCGCTGGGCCAGTACCCGCGCACCTTCGACAAGCTTTATATCAACATGGTCAAGGCCGGTGAGGCCGGCGGTGTGCTCGACAGCGTACTGGCGCGTCTGGCCGAGTTCATGGAAAAGGCCGAGCGGATCAGGGGCAAGATCAAGAGTGCCATGACTTACCCGCTCGTGGTGCTCGTGGCCGCCCTCGGTATTCTCACCTTCCTGATGGTCTTCATCATCCCGAAGTTCGCCGAGATCTTCACCGACCTGCTCGGCGGCAAGGCGCTGCCCCCGATCACGCAGTTCGTCATCGGCCTTAGCGATGCGGTGGCCAACCAGTGGTATGTATTCCTGGGCGGTGGTTTTGGTGCCGTGATCCTCTTCAAACTGCTCAAGCAGACCCCCCGTGGCGCGGCCACACTCGACAAGGTCAAGATGCGGACGCCGCTCTTCGGCCAGCTCGTCCGCAAGACAGCTGTTGCCCGGTTCGCCCGTACGCTCGGCACGTTGATGCAATCGGGCGTGCCGATCCTCCAGGCGCTCAATATCGTGCGCGACACGGCCGGCAACCAGGTCGTGGCCGACGCCATCCAGAAAATTCATGACAGCGTCAAGGAAGGTGAATCCGTGGCCATGCCGATGGAGGCCTCGGGCGTATTCCCCGGCATGGTGGTGAGCATGGTGGACGTCGGCGAGGAAACCGGTGCCCTGCCCGAGATGCTTGTGCGCGTGGCCGACGGCTACGATGAGGAAGTCGACATGGCCGTCGAGGCCCTGACCTCGATCATCGAGCCGATCATGAT
>CAZOXS010000293.1:0-6363 GCA_964583785.1 uncultured Victivallales bacterium | reverse complement strand
CGCACCTCTCTCGACTCGTATCGCGGGCCCGGCATCGAGGATGGGTTGGCTATCTTGGCGGAGGTGCGTGATCGATTCGGGGTTCCGGTGCTGACCGATGTCCATACCGAGGCCGAGGCCCGCCGGGCGGCGACGGTGGTCGATGCGATCCAGATCCCGGCTTTCCTGTGTCGGCAAACCGACCTGCTGCTGGCGGCAGGGGAGACCGGCATCCCGGTGAATGTCAAGAAAGGCCAGTTCCTGGCAGCGGCGGATATGGTCAATGTCATCCGGAAGATCGAGAGCACGGGTAACCGCAAGATTATCCTGACCGAGCGTGGCTCGTCATTCGGTTATCAGAACCTGGTGGCGGACATGCGCAACCTGCCTGCCATGCGTGAGCTGGGGTATCCTGTGACCTTTGACGCGACGCACAGCGTGCAGCGCCCCGGCGGGGCAGGAACCTGCTCGGGCGGTGATTCGTATCTGGCCCCCTGCCTGGCGCGGGCGGCAGTGGCGGCGGGTTGCGATGCGGTCTTTATCGAGACGCATGTCAACCCCGCCGAGGCGCTCTCCGATGGTGCTAACGCGATCGCCTTCGGGCAAATGCGCAAACTGTGGAAAACATTGAAGGCTATCGATGAAGCGGTACGTTAAACACGCATGTTGGATCGGGGCGGTGGTCTATGCGGTCGCCCTAGTGGCGGTGCTGGCGCAGGAACCGATCGAGGAGTTGCGCTTGCCTCTGGAGTACTTACCGGACGGAACGCTCAGGACCGAATTATTCGCCCGGCGGGCGACGGTGCAGCCGGACATGTCGATTGTCGCCAGCGGAATCGTGTTCCGCGTGTTCGCTACCAACGGGACGGTCGAGACGACAATTACGGCGGAGGACGCGGAATTCAGCCGCGAACGTCTGACCGGAAAATCAGAGAAGGCGGTTTCCATGCAGCAGGGGGATCTGTTGGTGACGGGCGAGGGGTTTAGGTGGAACGGTGCGAACGGGACGCTGCTCATACGGCGTCGGGCGCGTATCGCGTTCCCCTCTGAAATAATCAGGAAAGAAAGGATTTCAACACATGACAAACAGAAACAGTAGGCTGACGGTGATCCTGGCTGTGCTGGCGGGGCTCGGTCTGGCGGCGGTGGCCGTTCCTGTGCCTTCCGGTCCGGTGGGTGAAACGGTCATCACTTCCGATACGCTTCTTTTCGACTACCGGCAGCGGATGTGCGTATTTGAGGGCAATGTGGTGATAACCGAACCGCAGGTACGGATGGAAAGCCAGAAGCTGCATGTGTTCTTCGACGCCAGCAACAATGTGGAGTCCGTGGTGGCCACCGAAGGGGTCAAGGTCATTCAGGATAACCGGGTTGCCACCTGCGGTCGGGCGGTCTATACGGCGGAAAGCGGGGCGATCGTGATGACGATCGATCCGGTACTTTCGCGGGGGCGCGACGAATTGCGGGGCGATGAAATCCGGATCTATGTCAATTCCGAAAAGGTCATTTCGACACCTGGGCGCCTGGTGGTATATCCGTCGGATTCTCCTGATCGCGAACACCTTGGAACCAAAAATAATTCAGCTGCGCAAAATTAGGTGTTTACCTTCCGTGAATAACCGTTATAATTAAATCGCCAGAGGAGTGCATGAAGGTTGTGCTCAATTTGTAAGAAAAACGGGAAATGCTGTCAGGAATGAAACGATGACAGAGGGGAATCATAACACTGAGTATCTGGTCGAAGCGTCCGGGTTGATTAAGTCATACCACGGGAAGAGGGTGGTGTCGGACGTCAATATGCATGTCAAACCGGGTGAAATCGTCGGGTTGCTCGGGCCTAACGGGGCGGGCAAGACGACCTCGTTCTACATGATCGTGGGGCTGGTCAAGCCGGATGGCGGCAATGTGTTCTTCCGGGGGGTCAATGTGACGGACAAGCCGATGTGCCAGCGGGCGCGCCTGGGGATCGGCTATCTTGCGCAGGAACCGTCCGTGTTCCGGAAATTGACGGTGCGGGAGAATGTGCTGGCGATCCTGGAGACGCTGCGTATCCCGCGCGCGGAGCAAATGCGCCGGCTGGACCGTCTGCTTGAGGAGCTGGATCTTGCGCGCCTTGGAAACCAGCCAGCCTATACGCTGAGTGGTGGCGAGCGGCGGCGGCTTGAAATCACACGGGCACTGGTCACGGAGCCTGCTATTCTGATGCTGGACGAACCGTTCAGCGGCGTTGACCCGCTGGCGGTGGCGGATGTCCAGAAGATCGTCATCCAGTTGCAGCAGCGCGGGCTTGGCATCCTGATCACCGATCACAACGTCCGTGAGACGCTATCGATCGTTGACCGGGCATACCTGCTGTTTGAAGGCAAGGTGCTGCGCGAGGGGGCCAGCTCGTTCCTGATCAACGACCAGATGAGCCGAGAGCTTTATCTAGGCACTGAATTTCGTATGTAAACCAACAACAAGGAGGCGGATATGTCGATCGAAGTCACAGCGAGGCACATAGATGGCGCTGAAGCGGCGAAGCAGTATGCACAGGAACGTTCACGGAAGCTGATGGATATGTTCCCGCGCGTGGAGCATGTGCATGTGATCCTGGATGTGGAAAAGCACCGGCACGCGGCGGAAGTCGTGGTGCAGGCGAAGAACCACATTCACATCGAGGCTGACGAGAAGAGCGATGATATGGCCAATTCAATCGACATCGCCTTTGAACGGGCCGAGAAACAACTGCGGAAATTGCGCGAGAAGGTCCAGGATCATCGCGTGAAACCGGGTGAAATTGTAGAGAAGGACGTCCTGTAGACCGGATGTACCGTGCGGACTCGCCGTGTCTGGCTGTAGCAAGGAAGGTTAATCATATGGCTGAGGATAAAACACCCAAGAAAAGGACAGTGAAGGTTGCCGACTTCCTGTCGGCGGGGGGGGACCGTCTGAAGCTGGAGGTTCATGGGGGCGAAGCAGGGCTTTCGCGACTGATTGGCGAGGCGGCCATCAACCGTCCGGGGCTCGGTCTTGCCGGGTTCCTGCGGTATTTTCCCGAGCAGCGTATCCAGGTGATCGGACTGGCTGAGCATGCCTATCTTGAGTCGCTCAGTGCCGATGAGCGCACCAGGCGGACGGAGGCGATGTTTGCGACGAAGGTTCCCTGCGTGGTGTTCACGCGCAACAAACGCATCCATCCCGAGATTGTGGCGCTGGCGGACAAGTATCGTGTGGCGTTGTTGCGGACACCGCTGATCACGAAGCATTTCGTGAATGCGGCGACGATTATCATGGAGAACCTGAGGGCTCCGCGCGAGAAAGTCCAGGGGACAATGGTTGAAATCATGGGCATCGGGGTGATGATCGAAGGGCATGCCGGTGTCGGCAAGAGTGATACGGCACTGGCGCTGGTCCAGCGTGGCCACAGCCTGGTCTCCGATGATATCACGGCCTTGCGCCGCGACACCTCCGGTGCCCTGATCGCCTCGCCGGTCAAGGTGACCCAGTATCACATGGAGATCCGCGGACTTGGGATCATCCATGTGCCGAGCCTGTTCGGCGTGGCCTCTGTCCGTGAGGAGAAGAAGCTGGATTTGGTCGTGACGCTTTGCCCCCGTGGCAAGGAACTGGAATGCGAGGATTCACGCAGTAAATCGCGCCTGAAAACGTATCTGGGGGTTGATGTTCCCCAGGTAGTTGTGACCGTCGAGCCAGGACGCGATATTGCCAATGTGGTGGAGACGGCGGCCCTGAACATGAAGCTGCTTAAACTCGGGCATGATGCGGAAAAAGAACTTGACGAACGGCTGATGGCGCTTCTGAGTGATGGACGCAATGCGTTTGAATAAGCATTCTGGCAGGCAGATGAAATGATGCGCGAGCTAATCATATCCAATCAATACGGGATCCATGCGCGTCCAGCAGCCCTGTTTGTCAAGGCGGCTTCACGTTTTGATGCCGATATCAGCGTGGAGAAGGATGGAATGGTGGTCTCGGGCAAAAGCATCATGGGGCTGATGACCCTTGAGGCAGGACGGGGCTGCGTGTTGCGGGTGACGGCGGATGGGCCGGATAGCGAAGAGGCGTTGGATCATATTGAGGAATTGGTTGTTAAACGTAAATTTGACGAGGTCTAGCGTATGTCGTCGGACACCCTTAAAGTGACGGGCGTGGTTTTCCGCGGAATCGGTGTATCGCCAGGTGTGGCGGTCGGGCCGGTGGCGTTGCTGCAGAATCCCGATATCCCGCAGATTTCCGAACGGACGATTACCGAGGCGGGCATCGGGGGCGAGATCGCCCGTTTCGAGGAGGCGCTGATCGAGACCCGTCGGCAGATCCGGCAGATACAGGATGCGCTCAGCGGGCAGACACGCGCACAGGATGCCTCTATTCTGGATGCGCATTTAATGGTACTTGATGACCGCACGTTTCTCGAGGAGGTTATCGGGGCGGTCCGCGACAAACTGCGGAATATCGAGCTGGCGGTGCGGGAGGGAACCGCCAGTTACGCTAGTGTCCTGGAAGCGGTCGAGGACGATTACCTGCGCGAGCGGGTGGCTGATGTGCGTGATGTGGGACGCCGCCTCCTGCGTAACCTGACGGGGGCTCCTTCCTACTCGGCCGCCGATCTGGCTACCGGACATCTGATCGTGTCGCACGATCTGGCCCCGTCGGAAACTGCGTCACTACCGAAGGACCGTATCCTTGGATTCGCCACTGATATTGGAAGCCCGACATCGCATACGGCCGTGATGGCAAGGGCGCTGGAGCTGCCGGCCGTTGTCGGCCTGCATGACGTCAGCAGACGGGTAAAAACGGGCGACCGGGTGCTCATCGACGGGAACAAGGGTGTCTTTATCCTGAACCCGACCGAGGAGCAGTTGATGACCTACGGCAAGCAGGAGGAGACGCGCCGTTCGATCGAGGCCGGACTGGATGATTTGCTTCACAAACCTGCCGAGACGAAGGATGGGCACGCGATCATGCTTTCCGCTAATGCGGAAGGTCCGGAGGATCTTGATGCCGTCCTGAATCACGGAGCCTGCGGAATCGGCCTGCTGCGTTCCGAATTCATGCATCTGACTCGCAGTCGCGTGTTGAATGAGGAGGAACAACGCGAGATCTACGATCGCATCGCCACGCGATTGGCGCCGGCTCCGGTGATCATCCGGACGCTTGATCTCGGCGGCGACAAGTTCTTTGCCGACGTCCGTGGCACTCACGAGGCGAATCCGTTTCTGGGGCTGCGTTCGATTCGCCTGTCGCTTCAGCATCCGGAGTATTTCAAGCAGCAGTTGCGCGCGATCCTGCGGGCCAGTGTGCACGGGAATGTCAAGATCATGTACCCCATGATCAGTAGTGTCGGCGAACTCCTACAGGCGAACCGCCTGCTGGACGCTTGCAAGCACGAGTTGGAGGCTGCCGGTTTTCCTTTTGACAAGGACATTGAAGTCGGCATCATGATTGAAGTGCCTGCCGCCGTCCTGTCTGCGGCGAGTCTCGCGAAACATGTGGACTTTTTCAGTATCGGCACGAATGACCTGATCCAGTACACGATTGCCGTTGATCGCGGGAATGAACGCGTGGCCTATCTTTATGAACCCACGCACCCCTCGGTTTTGCGGATGATCCAGATGACGGTGAAGGCGGCGCATGACCACGGGATCTGGGTGGGCTTGTGCGGCGAAATGGCTGCTGATCCGCTGATGACCGCGTTGCTGTTGGGGCTTGGGGTTGATGAGTTGAGCGTCACCCCCCGCGCCGTCCCGCTGGTCAAGGATGCCTTACGCAGCCTGGATTTCCGCCAGGCGGTACGGTTGGCCGAGGACGCGTTGCAATGCGAGACGCCCGACGATGTGCTCGAAAAGTGCAGGCAGCTTACGCGCGAGACCGCGCCTGAGATTATGGCGCTGATCGAATAATCGGGCTCGCCTTTTTATTCGCCTGGCACTATAAGTAAGATTCAAAAGACAAATTGAATTTTCACGGTTTGTGTAATATGATGCTAAATGAAAGGAATAGATGATGGCGCTGCGTAATTACATGTTCACCTCGGAGTCGGTTACGGAAGGGCACCCGGATAAGGTTGCTGATGGCATTTCGGATGCGATCCTTGACGCCCATCTCAAAGGGGATCCCCAGTCGCGCGTCGCCTGCGAGACGCTTGTATCCACAGGGCTTGTCGTGGTGGCTGGCGAGATCACCAGCACCGCTGCGGTGCCCTACGCCGATATCGTGCGCGACAAGGTCCGCCGCATCGGTTATACCGATCCGATGGCCGGGTTCGATGGCGATTGCTGCGCGGTCATGGTTTCGCTCGACCGCCAGTCGCCGGATATCTCGCAGGGGGTTACGGAGGGTAAGGGGCTCTTCAAGGAGCAGGGCGCTGGGGACCAGGGGATG
>CAZOXS010000292.1:0-23874 GCA_964583785.1 uncultured Victivallales bacterium | reverse complement strand
CTGCTGGGGATTCTGGCCCGCGCGGGTGACAAGGATGAAATGACCGATGAATGTACCCTGGGCAGGGGGGATGAAGACAATCGGAAGTGCCCCGGACTCGAGTGATGATTTGATGCCAGCGGCATCCAGATTCTCGATTTCTGCCCGTAGTCCGTATGTCTCGGCAACATCCGCCAACAGCTCGGGAGGACTGCCATTAAGGGCCGGTACAAAGCTTTGGGCGTCCAGTTCCGCGAAGTCATAAGGGATCCTGAAATAATCGAATGCCATCGCCAGACAGTTGACACCGCAGCGGTTCGGGCTGGATTGCGGGTGGAATGGCACATCAAGCGGGTTGGTGGCCAGGGTGATGCAGCCGGTCGTCAGAACAGCCAGTACGGGCAGCACGACTCTAAATAAGGTGGATCTGTCCATACCCGTCCGGTCGTTCAATTGGCATTGCGGCCGCAGCGGAAGCCGACATGCGGAGCATAGGCCAGCGGAAGTCCGCTGCCGCGACTGGCGGTACGCAGCATATCAGGTGCGTTGCGGTAGGAGCCTCCGCGCATGACCCGGTGGGTCAGGCCTGGGACATCGGTCTGTTGAATGCAGGGGTTTAGCGGGGAACGGTTCTTGAGGGCGTCGTAGGCCCGCTCGAAATACCAGTCCTCGCACCATTCCCAGACATTTCCGGCCATGCCGTAGAGTCCGCTCAGGTCAGGGGGGAATGCGTTGACCGGGTTGGTCCAGCGCCAGCTGTCGTCCTTTTCCCCATCCCGCTGCATGAAGTTTGCAAGCGGTATCGCGGTGGTGGCGGTGGCCACCGAGTTACCCCATGGATAGGAGGTCCCGCGCATGCCGCCGCCGGCGAATTCCCATTCAGACTCAGTCGGCAGACGGTAGCCGTCTGCTGCCCGGTCTGTCGTGATATCGCCGTCGCGGTTGATCTTGTAGACTGGTTGCAAGGCGGATTGCCGGCTGCGCCAGTTGCAGAATTCCGCCGCATCAGTCCATGAGACGCAGACGGCGGGATCATCCGGTTGCTGTAGGAATCCGGGATTCATCCAGGTGGTTGTTGAGCCGGTCCTGTCGGCCGTGGTCTTGTAGCCACTGTCGCGAACAAAGGCGGAGAACTGGGCATGCGTCACCTCCGTTGCGTCTAGGAAGAAAGGGGAAAGGGTCACGGTTATTTTCGGTGCCTCGTCAGTCATGCCGGTTTCGCCGCTGCCTTGGGTAAACGAACCGCCTGGCAGGTAAACCATTCCAGATAACGCAGGCGGTCTGTCGGCGGAATGCGTGACCGGCGGTGGCAGCGGCTCGCTGCCGACGAGGATTGCCTCGATGTCACGCAGCGCGATCCTGATCGTGGATGGACTGGAAGCCGGCTTGAACGCAAGCCGATCACGGGTGGCCTTGCCCGTCTGACTGCCTCGTCTGGTCTCGTACAGGAGCGTACCTTTGCCGGTCCCGATGATTCTGCGCAGGGAGTCCACCGTCACATGGTCACGCGGGTCGTTGCTGTCTGTCGGGGCGAACGGGAGGCGGTCGTCGGCAAATGTGCCGGTGATGATGTCGCCGCTGGTCAATCGGATGCGAACCGCGTTGTCGGCCCGCAGGGTGTATGCGCGAAGGGCAAACAACGCGGACGAATCAGTTGTTGCGAAGAGCCCGGCTACAGAGGTTGCCAGGTCTCCTCCCTGTAGGGCGCGTGACGCGGCGAGAATCACGTCACCGCTGGCAGTTGTGATGATGGCTGTGTCATCATCCGCCCCTTGGAGTATGGTGCTGATCTGGTCAGGGTTCAGGGCAATCGTTCCCCAAGGCCGTTTCAACGATAGGGTATTTGCCTGTGCATTGCTGATGCTGTCGCCGGAGTGCTGGCTGCGGAACCTGCCGAACAAGGACGGGAAACGAGATTCGGTGGGCTTATCTCTGGATTGTGTGTCATGGTTTGTTCTTTCGAGTTCCGCAGACTCGTCCGCTGCACCTGTTGGGAGGGCCTCATCCCGGGACGGGGCGGTCATGTCGCGGTTAAGATCGGCCTCGCTGGTTCGGATGGGACGGTTGAATTCCATCTTCTCTATTCTCTCCCAGTCTAATTTTACCTTTTGGCCGTTGCTGAAGAGTGCGATCTCGAGTCCAGATGACACGGGCCTGCCGATGACCGGGCCCCCGTGCGGCGGGGCATAAATCAAAAGACCTCCTTTCGTTTGGGTGATGGAACTGTTGGCCTTGGGGAGGATAGCCGTGCCCTCGGGAGTCTCGATCAGGAGGTCGAGTGTGTAAGGGGTTCCCGCCAGGATGAATCCGCCAGCCAGATAGATGGTGGCCGAGGTGGACGAAAGCGGCAATGGTTTCCGGATCGGTACCTGTTCGACTTGCAGGAGCGATTTCAGGGCGATGCTTTGCGCTTGCCCTTCCTGATGATGGATCAAGTACCGGAAATCGGGTTTACCTTCGAAACATTCCCCATAGATCGTATAAACCATGCCCTGTTCCCGCCAGCGTTGCGGGATGGTGAATGATGACACAAAGGTGGAGGGCAGCGACAGTCGACCGTAGGGTGTCTTGAAAGACCATATCTGCAAGGGTGCGGCGGTCGTCGTCTCGGTCATGTCCAGATGTTTAACCCGGATCTGAGGATACGGCGTGTTCCCGGGATCACCGTGAATGCCACTGACTGATGGTAGCAATCCGAGAATATCCGTGTAGGTGATCGTGAGCCTGTTTCCTGTCAGGCTTTTGCAGGAAAACTTCTGCTTTCCGCCGGCCCACGACAGCTTGTAGACTTGGCCTGAATTCAAGCCGACAAAAATGGAATCGGGTACTTTCTGTCCTCTGGGGATTGCGAATTTAATGGCGTTAAGAGATCCAAGGGGGATTTCATCCTTGCCTGATTCCAGATGGACCTGCAAGGAGACGGTCGCCGGATCAATGATGGCGATACTGTTGTCCTTGAATAGGATTTTGTAGCTGTGGCTGAGTGCCCCCTCGGATAGGGTTGTCGAGGTGATGGATATTGACCGCAACGCATAGTTGTCGGTGTTGCGAGATCGGGCCGCATTCCTGCCCAACAAGGCGGTTGTCAATGCGTCGGCATCCACCGACCATCGTTCGCCGTTCCGCAGTGCCATGATGGCCTTGCTTTCCTGTGCGAGCAACGTTGCTGTGGTAATATCACGTGGGTATAGCCTGATTTTGCCGGCGATGGTGTCAATCGAGAATGACTGGTCCTCCAGCGTGATGCTGCTTTCGCTGCTGTCGTGAAAGGTCAGCAAGGCCTTAACGGTTGCGGGCTCTGCATCTCGAGCCTGGGCAGTCGGTAAGGTTGCCAGCAGGGCAACAGCCAGCAGGGCGGCAGAACGGCGCAGTCGATAGGTGGGTAGGGTTGTCATGTGTTTGTCATTCCTTTCGTGCGGCGGTGGCATCCTTGCGGATCAGCGACCAGAGCGCCTCCTTGAGCGCGATGGTCTGTCTTGCGGTGGCCAGGGATTCAAGAATCTTGACCTCAGCGAGAATGTCGGCGGCAGGTAGGGGGGGCGGCGGTTGGCGCCGGAGCACGTTGATCTTGGGGATATCCGTCGGGAGCAGCTTCTCGCCATAGGTGACGAGCTCCTCGTGCATTTTCTCGCCGGGGCGCAGGCCGATGGTCTGGATCTCGATATCGCGGTCCGGTTCGAGACCGGACAGACGGATCATGTTGCGGGCCAGTTCCATGATGTTGACGGGGATCCCCATGTCCAGTACAAAGATATCGTTCCTGTGTGCCATGGTGCCGCAGTGCAGGACCAGTTGCGCGGCTTCGGGGATGGTCATGAAATAGCGGGTCATTTCGGGGTGGGTGACGGTCACCGGTCCGCCCTCGTGAATCTGGCGGCGAAAGGTCGGGATGACGCTACCGTTGCTGCCGAGCACGTTGCCGAAGCGGACGGCGGTGAAAATTGTCTGGCACGAATCCGGCATGCTGGATACGACCAGCTCGCAGACGCGCTTGGACGCCCCCATGATGCTGGAGGGACGCACCGCCTTGTCGGTGGAGATCATGACAAAGCGTTTGACGCCGCTCTCGCAGGCCGCTTCGGCGAGATGACGCGTGCCGATGATGTTGTTGAGCACGGCCTGTTCGGTGTGCGTTTCCAGCATGGGCACATGTTTGTAGGCAGCGGCGTGGAAAACGCGGCTCGGACGGTAGTTGGTGAAGATGTCCAGAACAGCGGTTTCATTCTTGATGTTGCAGAGTAATGATTCGGTGGAAAGATCCGGGTGTTTTTTGCGGATTTCCTGTTCGATCTCGAAAAGCGGGGTCTCGGCCGAGTCGAGCAGCAGCAGGCGTTGCGGGCCGAACCCGGCAATCTGGCGAGAGAGCTCGCTGCCGATCGAGCCGCCGGCACCGGTAATCAGCACGGTTTCCCCTTCTAGATCGGCACGGACAGTGGTGGCATCCATGCGTACGGCGCGACGGCCGAGCAAATCCTCGATTTCGACGCTGCGTATGCGTTGCACCTCAACATGACCGGTGGCAATATCGCAGAACGACGGCAGGATGCGGAACTCGACATTCAGGCCGCTGCAGGCCTGGATGACGTATTCCGTGAGTTCCTTCGGCGGATCGGAAATCGCGAACAGCACATCCGTGGCCTGTTGCGAACGGATACATTCGGCAGTCTTGTTGCGCGGGCCAAGCACCGGTACGCCATGCAGCAGGCGTCCTTCCTTGCGCGGGTCGTCATCAATAAAGCCGACAACGGTGTTGTTGCCATTTTGTTCCTGGGTGATGCTGCGGGCGGCGATCTCGGCCGCATCTCCGGCACCGATGATCAGGAAACGCCGGCCGCCGGGGCGGCGTCCCGACTCGATCCTGAATTCGCGATACAGGCGAACCGATAATCGGATACCGCTGAACAGCAGCAGACTGAGGATGGCGTCGATGATATAGACCGAACGGGGAATCCGATGGCCCCAAGCCAGCATGGTCAGCGAGACGAAGATCAGTGAGTAGATCCCCATTGCCTTGGTCAGCCGTATCAAGTCATGCGCGCTGACATAACGCCACAGGCCGGTAAAGACCTTGTACCGCATCAGCAGCGCGATCTTCAGGACCACCGCCAGCGGTAACGAGGCTAGCCAGACCGCATGGATGTTGGCGGGTAGGTTCAGGGTGTCGAAGCGGATGACGAAGGCGGCGGAATAGGCGGTGGCGGCCAGTACGCCGTTAGCCAGCCAGACCAGCGGCTGGCGGTGTTGCAGAATGGCCGCCTTGAGCAGGCGGGGAATACTCGTCAGCAGCGATTTCAAAGGTTTTCCTGATGTGTATGTGGTGCGCGGGCCTCGTATTCGAGCTGGTTGCGAAGGTACTGGCCGTACTGACTCTTGCCGTAGCGCGCCGCCACCTCGAGAAGTTCGGCATCGCTGATCCATTTGCGGTGCCAGGCGATCTCTTCCGGGCAGGCGATCTTGAGCCCCTGGCGTTTCTCGATGGTGGACACGAAGGTGCCGGCTTCCAGAAAGGAATCGTGTGTGCCGGTGTCCAGCCAGGCCATGCCGCGGCCCATCACCTTGACCTCTAGTCGCCCGGCCATCAGGTAATGCTCGTTGACGGTGGTGATCTCGAGTTCCCCGCGCGCCGAGGGTTTGACCGCCTGGGCGATCTCCACGACCTGGTTGTCGTAGAAGTAGAGCCCGGTCACGGCGTAGCGCGACTGCGGGTTGGCTGGCTTCTCCTCAATGCTGATGGCGCGGCCAGCAGCGTCGAACGCCACAACCCCGTAGCGCTGGGGGTCGTTGACGGGGTAGGCGAACACGGTTGCCCCTGTCTCCTGGCGGAAGGCGTCGGCCAGCAGGTGGGTCAGGGTATTGCCGTAGAAGATGTTGTCGCCGAGGATCAAGGTGACGGTGTCGTTGCCGATGAAGTCCTTGCCGATGATGAAGGCCTGTGCCAAGCCGTCGGGTGCCGGTTGGACCGCGTATTGCAGCGAGATGCCCCATTGCGTGCCGTCGCCGAGCAGGCTCTCGAACATCGGCGTGTCCTGCGGCGTGCTGATCACCAGGATGTCACGGATGCCCGCCAGCATCAGGGTGGTTAGCGGGTAGTAGATCATGGGCTTGTCGTAGATGGGCAGGAGCTGTTTGCTGACGACCTGCGTGATCGGGTGGAGCCGGGTGCCGGCCCCGCCAGCCAGGATGATGCCTTTACGTGTCATGCGGTTTTCCCTCCCAGGCGTTCGCCTGCGTACTTATGCTCGCGGATCGGCCGCCACCACCAGTCGTTGGCCAGGTACCAGTCAATGGTGGCGCGGATGCCGGTGTCGAAATCATATCGCGGCTGCCAGCCAAGCTCCGTCTTCAGGCGGCTGGCATCGATCGCATAACGCAGGTCGTGTCCAGGGCGATCCGTGACAAAGTTGATGAGATCGCGGTACTGGCGTCCTTCGCTTCGCGGACGGCGTTCATCCAGAATGTCGCAGATGGTCTGCACCACCTGTAGGTTGGTCCGCTCGTTGCTGCCGCCGACATTGTAGGTGCGGCCGGGAATCCCCTTTGCGAGCACCAGGCAAAGGGCACGCGCATGGTCCTCGACATGCAGCCAGTCGCGCACATTCTCGCCGCGCCCGTATACCGGTAGCGGTTTCTCGTCGAGTGCATTAAGGATGATCAGCGGGATCAGCTTCTCGGGAAAGTGGTACGGCCCGTAGTTGTTCGAACAGTTGGTGATCAGCACGGGTAGCCCGTAGGTGTGGCCCCATGCCTGCACGAAATGATCCGAGGCCGCCTTGCTGGCGGAGTAGGGTGAACGCGGGTCGTAGGGTGTCTGCTCGGTGAACAGTCCATCCGCGCCCAGCGACCCGTAGACCTCGTCGGTGGAAATGTGCAGGAACCGGAAGTCGTCGCGCCGGGCCGGCGAGAGGCTGTCGCGATACTGCCGGGCGGCGGTGAGCAGGTTGAAGGTGCCGATCACGTTGGTCATCACGAATGCGGCGGGGCCGTCGATCGAGCGGTCGACGTGCGATTCGGCTGCCAGGTGCATGATCGCGTCCGGCTTCCAGTCCTCGATGACCCGTTGCACGGCGGCTGCATCGGTGATGTCTGTCCGGCTGAACTGGTAGCGCGGCGACTCGCCGACCTCCTTTAGGGATTCCAGATTGCCGGCGTAGGTCAGGCCGTCAAGGTTCAGCACCTCAGCCTCTGTGGCCGTGATCAGGTGGCGCACCACCGCTGATCCAATGAAGCCGGCTCCCCCAGTTACGATAATCCGTTTTGAATTCATGGTGGCATTCTGCATTGTTATCCGCCTCCTAGTCAAACAAATCCGCATCCGCCAGCAAGCAGGCGGTGCTGTCCTTGGCCGAGAGCAGGGGTTGGTGCTGATCGCGCAGCGGCCACTCGATATGAATGGCCGGGTCGTTCCAGCGCAGGGAGCGCTCGTGCTGCGGCATGTAGACATCCGTGCATTTATAAACAAATTCCGCGGGGTCGGAGGTTACGTAGAACCCATGGGCCATACCGGGCGGGACCCACATCATGCGGCGGTTCTGCTCGCTGAGGATTGCCCCGGTCCATTGGCCGAAAGTAGGGGAGGATCGGCGCAGATCGACCGCCACGTCGAAGACCTCGCCGGCGATCACGCGCACGAGTTTTCCCTGTGGGCACTGGATTTGGTAATGCAGCCCGCGCAGGGTGCCGCCGACAGACCGCGAGTGGTTGTCTTGCACGAAGCTGTCTGTTATCCCCAGTTCAGCGAAGGTGTTGCGATTCCAGACTTCCATGAAGAAGCCGCGCTGGTCCCCGTGCAGCACCGGATCCAGCAGGAAAACACCTTGCACATTGGTTTCAGTCTTGGTCATGTCTCTCCTTTGATTGTCAGGATGTCGGCTTTCTTAAGATAGTCCATAATGTGATTGACCGCAGCTTCAACAGTCATGGTCGCGGTCAGCAGTTCCAATTCGGGTGATGTCGGCGCCTCGAAGGGGGCGCTGATGCCGGTGAAGTCGGGGATTTCGCCGGCGCGGGCCTTGGTATACAGTGCCTTGGGATCGCGGCTCTCGCAGACCTCCAGCGGGGTATTGACAAACACCTCGAGAAAACGCCCGGCTGATCGTCTCTCTGTATCGTCGCCGTTAATGCTATCTCGGGCGCGTTGCCGGTCGGCGGCATAGGGTGAGATGAACGCCGTGATGGTGATCAGCCCGGCATCGGCGAGAAGCGCGGCGACCTCGGCCACCCGGCGAATGTTCTCGGTGCGCGCGGCTGGCGAGAAATCGAGGTCGGCATTCAGCCCGTGGCGGATGTTGTCGCCATCGAGTACGTAGGCGGCATGCCCCTGCTGTAGCAGTGCATGTTCCAGTGCCCGCGCGATGGTGGATTTGCCGGAGCCGCTGAGCCCGCTCATCCAGAGCACACAGCCCTTCTGGCGCAGGACGCGTCGCCGGTCGTCTACAGTGACGTTCGCTGCGTGCCAAACGATATTTTTTGATTTCGGTTTCATGGAGACACAACCGGTGTGGTTTTAAGATCATGGGCAAAGCGCACGACGGCGTCCTCCCATTCGGGAATGCGGAGGTCGAGGCACCCGGTCAGGCGACGGTTGCTCATGACAGAGAAGAACGGGCGCCGGGCCGGGGAGGGGAAGGCGTCCGAGCCGACAGGGATGACCGTGCAGTCCGATCCGATCTCGCGCAGGAAGACGCGTGCGGTCTCGATCCGGCTTCCGTAGCCGGAGTTGGTGAGGTGCCAGAGCCCCTCCAGTCCCTGTTCTAGTGCCTTTAGCGTGACCGTTACGATATCCTCCGTATAAGTGGGTACCGAGATCTGGTCCCAGACGACGCGTATGGACGATTTACCCCGACTCCACTCGCGCAGTTTCCAGAAGAAGTTCTGCGTGCCATCGCCGAACACCCAACTGACGCGGAAAAGCAGGCTGCCCTGACCGGCCGCCAGAGCTGCGGTCTCGCCTTCCAGTTTGCTCTGGCCGTAGACGCTGAGCGGGGCGGTGGCGTCGTTCTCGTCATACGGGATCTGGGCGGTGCCGTCAAAGACGAAATCCGAGCCGAAATGCACCAACCGTGCCCCATGCTGCCTAGCGGCATCCGCAAGGATGCCGACGGCGTCGCGGTTGACCCGGAACGCGACATCAGGGACGTTTTCGGCCGCATCGACGTTGTTGTATGCGGCACCGTTGATGATCACATCCGGGCGGAAGGCGTCAACTGCCGCCCGGACGATGCCAGCGTCGGTGATATCGAGCTGCGCCTCCGGCGGGGCCAGGAACGGCGTGCCGTTCTGCTGGAAACGCCGGATGAACGCCCGTGCCAGTTGGCCGGAGGCCCCCGTGATTAGTACCTTCATGCGATTCCTTCGCCCTTGATGTCGGCTTCCACCATCATACTGACCAGTTCGCTGAATTTGACCTTCGGTTCCCAGTTGAGCTTGGTGCGCGCCTTGGTGGGGTCGCCAAGCAGTTGCTCGACTTCCGCCGGGCGGTAATACTGCGGGTCGATGCGCACCAGCGTCCTGCCGCTGACCTGATCCTGTCCGGTCTCCTCGACGCCCTTGCCCTGCCAGACGATCATGATGCCGGCGTGGCCGAAGGCCAGCTCGATGAACTCGCGCACCGAGTGCATCTCGCCGGTGGCGATGACGTAGTCTTCCGGCTTATCCTGCTGGAGCATCAGCCACATGGCCTCGACGAAATCGCCGGCAAAGCCCCAGTCGCGCCGGGCGTCGATGTTCCCCATGTAGAGGCAGTCCTGCCGCCCCGCCTGGATAGCGGCCACGGCCCGCGAGATCTTGCGAGTTACGAACGTGGCGCCGCGACGGGGCGATTCGTGGTTGAACAGGATGCCGTTGCTGGCGTGCAGACCGTAGGCCTCGCGGTAGTTGACGGTGATCCAGTAGGCGTAAAGCTTGGCGACGCCGTAGGGCGAGCGCGGATAGAACGGCGTTTTCTCGGTCTGTGGCACTTCCTGTACCTGTCCGAACAGTTCGGAGGTGGATGCCTGGTAGAAACGGCAGCTCAGGCCGGTCTCGCGGATGGCATCCAGCAGGCGCAGGGTGCCGGTCGCGTCGACATCCGCGGTGTACTCCGGTACCTCGAAGGAGACCTGGACGTGCGATTGCGCGGCAAGGTTGTAGAGCTCAGCGGGCTGGATCTTCTCGATCAGGCGGTTGAGGTTGCTGGAATCGGTCAGATCGCCGTAATGTAGATGCATGCGCGTCTGGTTCTCGCCGCGATAGGCGTGGAGGTGGTCGATCCGATCGGTGTTGAAGGAGCTGGCGCGGCGCTTGATGCCGTGGACCTCGTAGCCTTTCGACAGCAGCAGTTCGGCCAGATAGGATCCGTCCTGCCCGGTTATGCCGGTGATCAATGCCTTCTTTGGTTCTGTGCTCATAGTGTGCCTTTATCGTTGATTGATCTCTTGAATTATAATTTCTCTACACGCTCACATCTCAACCGGTGCCGCAAATTCGCACAGGCTGCGCATATACGCCTGGGGGTTCCCGATATCGTGGCGCTGCCCGCGCACGAGGCAGGCGGTAAAGCCCTCTTCCAGCCGGACACTGTCTAGGCAGGAGGTCAACTGGAACTCGCCGCGATCACGCAGGTTGCGCCGGATGTTCTCGTCCAGGAACTCAAACACCTTGGGTGTCAGTACGTACTGGCCGAAGACCGTCATGAATTCATTCTCGCCCATACCTTCGACATGCATGTGTTCCGCCGCGAAGGCGGCATCCGGCTTCTCGGCAAACTCGGTGATGTCCAGCGTACGGCCCTTTTCCGCCCAGCTTCCCGTCACACAGCCGAAGTGATGCACCTGTTCGCCAGGCGTGGTTTCAACACCCACGACACTGCGCCCGTAGCGCTCATAGACACCAATGATCTGGCGGGCGCAGGATTCCTGCGTGTTGCTGGTGTAGAGGTGGTCGCCGAGCAGCAGCAGGAAGGGTTCGTTGCCGACCCAGTCCCTGGCGCAGTGCACGGCGTGGCCAAAGCCTTCCTGCGTGTCCTGCGCGAGGAAGGTAATCCGGTTGCCGATGTCGGTCAGGTATTGGCAGTAGTGCTGCTGCTCGCGGCTGAGCTTGTTGAAGTTTTCAATGGTCGGAGGCATGCAGAAGATCTCCTCGAATAGGTCGCGGTCCTCGCTTTGCACGATGATGCAGACCTCCTCGATGCCGGCACTGAGCGCCTCTTCGACAATCGTCAGGATTACCGGTTTGGCGCGTCCTTCGCGGTCGATGACCGGGAAGAGTTCCTTCTTCACCGCTTTGGTGGCCGGGAAGAGGCGCGTGCCGAATCCGGCGGCCGGGATCACCGCCTTGCGCACGCGGCGCCCAGAGCGGATCACCAGTTCGAGGCACTGCATCTTCAGATCGCGTTCGATGATCTCGATGGCCTTTTTCAGCGAACCGTGGTCGCGCGCGATCAATTGCGCGGTGCCGTCGCCCTGCGATCCGACGCCCTTGCCGCCATAGATGAAGGGTTGCAGCGGCTTGTAGGCCAGAAGGCGATGGAGTTCGGGGGCGGTCAATTGCGAGGGGCAGGCCGGCTGCATGGCGGCATCGAAGGCGGCCTGCGCCTCGGTCATCAGCACGCCGATCCGGCGGGCATCCCCCTCCGCCAGTGCCTCCGTGGCTTGCTGCACGATCTCGCGGTTCTGCGGGCCGAGGTAGTCCTGTACCGCCTGCTGGACAGGGTTGTCCGCGAAGGGGTAGCAGTGATTGAGCTTGTTGAGGATCTCCTTGGTGTCCTTGCCTGCTTTCAGGTCGACAATGATATAATGCAGATCCTGCGGGACGGCGATTTCCTTGACGTCGATGCGGTCACCGTCGAAGGTCATCAGGACCGGCCGGTTGCCGTAGGCACAGCCCTGATCCATGCGTCCGCAGCGCGAGGGGGTGGTGATCTCGCCCAGGTAGGCCAGTTCCATCTCGCCGCGGATGGTCAGCTTCAGGTCGTAGATCCGGTTGAAGGCGCGTGCCACCAGCACGCAGACCGCCGCGCTGGAGGAGAGCCCCTTCTTTACCGGCAGGTCGGTCAGGGTGTTGGTGACCTCCAGTCCGCGGACGCGATAGAGCGTCAGCACCTGGTAGGCCACGCCAGCGGCGTAGCTGATGAACCCGCCGGCTTCCGCGGCTTTCAGCAGGGCCTCGCTTTCCATCGGCAGTTCGTAGACCTCTGCATTGGCACCATCCCCGGCTGCCGGGCGGTAGACGAATTTCGAGGGGTGCGGCTTGACTGAGGCGTACACCCCCTGGTTGGTGCCGGTAATGATCGTGTAGCCTGTACCGATTCCGGCGTTGATCCGGCGATAGCCGCCAGCCCAGTCGCTGTGCTCACCGAAGAGGCAGATACGCCCTGGTACGAAGATGTTCATTGACGCTCCTTCCCCTGTGTCTTGTCCAGATGGTGGTAGTCCATGTACCAATCAACAAAGCGGGGAATCCCCTCGGAAATCGGGGTCGAGGGTTCGAATCCGAGTTTTGTGCGTATCCGCCCGATGTCGGCATAGGTGGCCGGCACGTCCCCCGGTTGCATCGGTTTCATTTCCATCCGCGGTTCCTTGCCGAGGGCCTTGGCCAGGGTCGCGATCATGTCCATCAGGTTCTCGGAACGGTGGTTGCCGATGTTGAACACCTCGTAGGGCGCGAGCCCTTCGGCGAACAGGCTGCGTTCGACGCCGGTGATGATGTCATCGATGTAGGTGAAGTCACGCTGCATCCGGCCATGGTTGAAGACCGCGATCGTCCGGTCCGCCAGCATCGCCTCGGTGAACAACCACATGGCCATGTCCGGGCGACCCCAGGGACCGTAGACGGTAAAGAAGCGCAGGCCGATGGTCTGCAGGCCGTAGAGGTGGGTGTAGCAGTGGGCCATCAACTCGTTGGCCTTCTTGGTGGCCGCGTAGAGGCTGACGGGGGTGTCGACGGTATCGCTCTCGCTGAAGGGCAGTTTGGTATTGCCGCCGTAGACGCTGGAACTGGACGCGTAGACCAGTCGCTGGACCTTGTGATGCCGGCAGCATTCGAGAATGTTCAGGAAGCCCTCCAGGTTGGCCTTCTGGTAGGTGTGGGGATTCTCGATCGAGTAGCGCACCCCGGCCTGGGCGGTCAGGTTGCAGACCACGTCGACCGCATGGTTGCTGAAAATGCGTTCCAGCGCGGCCAGATCGCACAGATCCGCCTCGATGCCGGTGAATTGCGGGTTCCCCGCGAGGGTGGCATCCCGGTCGCGCTTGAGCTGCACCCGGTAGTAATCGTTGAAATTGTCGATGCCGATCACCCGGTGGCCGCCCTTGAGCAGGCGGTGCGCCAGATGCATTCCGATAAAACCGGCGGTGCCGGTGACCAGTACGGTTGCCATATCGTTAAAATCCCGATGTAAACGTTATAAAATGGATATAACCGAACCTCTATACCACAAAATGGTCCGGCGATACGAACATAAATTTTCACCCTTTCGCCTGTGATCCGATTATCCGATTCCGACATTGTAATTCTGAGCGGTCCTGCGATAATGCGGCCTTCACGGTAAAGTGGTGATCGTTTCAACGAGGTGGCGTATGGCTGGTGAAAAAACACTTGTAGGTAGTATTCATCCGGACGTGCTGGCGTTCACGGCGGGGCAGGATGTGCTGTTGGACCGCGTGTTGGTGGAGGCCGACTGCATTGGTTCCGCAGCGCATGTGACGATGCTGGCGGCGTTGACGCCGCCGCTTTTCAGCGCGGAGGAGCGGACGCGGGTGATCGCCGCGCTGGTAAGCGTGATGCGTCGCGACCGGCGCGGCGAGTTCGCGATCAGCGAGGCGGACCAGGATGTGCACCTGGCCGTCGAGCGGGCGTTGACGTCCTCCGTCGGCGATCTGGGTAAGCGGGTGCATACCGCCCGCAGCCGTAACGACCAGGTGGCGCTGGACCTGCGGCTGTATGCGAAGACCGAGCTGCTGGGGATGATCAGGCAAGCGGCGGCACTGGCCGGCGTTCTGCTCGATCTGGCACGGCGGCATGAACGCGTGCCCATGGTTGGGCGCACGCATCTGCAGCCTGCCATGCCGAGCTCGGTCGGCGTTTGGGCGTCCGCCTATGCCGAGAGTCTGCTGGATGATATCGAGCTGCTACAGGGAGCCTATGTGCAGAACGACCGCAGTCCGCTTGGATCGGCCGCCGGCTACGGTGTACCCCTGCCGATCGACCGGGCTCTCACCGCCCGGCTGCTGGATTTCGAGCGTCCGATCCATAACGTGATGTATGCCTCCAACGCCCGCGGCAAGTGCGAGAGCATCATCCTCAATGCCGCCTCGCAGGTGATGCTCTCGTCGGCACGGCTGGCGGAGGATATGACCTTGTTCATGATGCCCGAATTCGGCTATTTCCGGCTGCCAGCCCAATACTGTACCGGCAGTAGCATCATGCCCCAGAAGCAGAATCCGGACGTCTTTGAACTGGTGCGGGCACGCAGTGCCACCGTGCTTTCCTGCGCCTCGCGTATCACGGGGGTCCTGAAGGGCCTGGCGGGCGGTTACCAGCGTGACTTGCAGGAGACCAAGGCCCCGTTTATGGAGGGGCTGCGGGTGACTCGTGAGACGCTGCGGGCGCTGACGCTGGTCATGGCCCATGTCGAGGTGGATGACGCGGCACTGGCGCGCGGCTTCTCCCCCGGGGTCTTCGCGACCGATCGGGCACTGGCGCTCGTCGCGGGCGGTATGCCGTTCCGCGATGCTTATGACGCGGTCAAGGCCAGCCTGGCCGACCTGGAGCAGGAGGATCCCGCCGCGGCGATCGCGCTCAAGACACATGAAGGGGCCCCCGCCGGGCTTGTTCTCTCCGCCCTGGACGGGCGTGTGGCGGCGGCGACGGCTTTCGTGGATGAACGCGAGCAGCGCTGGCAGGCGGCGGTCTCAAGTCTGCTGGGGGTTCCATACCCGAAGCTTGAAGTGTAGGTTGTATCGGTGGTAGGGTTGCTGAATGTTAGATGGTTTGGATCGTTGGATTGTTGGACGTTGAAACGGTGAAGTTATAGGCAAGGAGGAGATTTGGTAATGCGAACAGTAGCAGCAAGGACATTATTCAGGCGCATCGTGTGCCTGGGCGCGGCGATGCCGCTGGTGGCGGTGGCGCAGGAAACGGTGGCCACGGCGGGGCCGTCGAGCGGGATCCCGTTCGAGACGGCGGTGGATTACGCGGTGATGGGCGTCTATGGACTGCTCGGCCTGCTGTCGATCCTGACGTTGGCGCTGATCATTTATTTCCTGGCGGTCCTGCGCAAGGGGCAGGTCGTGCCCGAGCCGCTGCACCGCGAGCTGATTGAGAAGCTGCAAGCCGGCAACCTCGAGGATGCCCGCCGGCTATGCAGTTTCCGTGGCGGTGCGCTGAGCGCGGTGATGCTCTCCGCGCTGGATCATCTCAAGAGTATTCCCGATGCGGATGCGATGCTGCTGCGCGACGTCGTCGAGGCCGAGGGGGCCCGCCAGTCGGAAGCAATCGAGGGACAACCGCAGTTGCTGATGGATATCGCCGTGGTGGCGCCAATGATTGGGCTCCTCGGAACCGTGTTCGGCATGATGATCGCGTTCAACGCCGTGTCGGACCAGATCGCCGTGGTGCGTCCGACCGCGCTGGTGGCGGGCGTCAACAAGGCGATGATCACGACCGCCTTCGGGTTGGTGGTGGGCATCCCGGCCATGATGTTCTTCGCCTATTTCCGCCGCCGCGCCTCCCGGTTGATCTCGATTCTCGAGGTGGCCTCCGGCGAACTGGTCATGATACTGCTGAGCAGGAGGCCGAAGGCATGAATTTCCGCAGTCGATCCAAAACCGTCAGCATGGGCTTCCAACTGGCGCCGATGATTGACATCATGTTCCTGCTGCTGTGCTTCTTCATCGCGGCCCAGATCTATGCCCAGTGGGAGACAGAAATCGATATCACGCTGCCGACGGCCGTCTCCGGGGATCTGCCGGACCGGCTGCCCTCGGAGATCATCATCAACATCCGCAGCGACGGGACCACAATTGTCAACCGACGCGAGCTTGCCGCGCCGGAACTCTCGGGGCTGCTCGCGCGCATCGTCGAGCTTTATCCCGGTCAGCCGGTGCTGATCCGCGCGGATCT
The DNA here is from genome assembly GCA_964583785.1 of uncultured Victivallales bacterium. Classification (GTDB taxonomy): domain Bacteria; phylum Verrucomicrobiota; class Kiritimatiellia; order UBA8416; family UBA8416; genus UBA8416. Next base: position 7,797 of record CAZOXS010000292.1, on the reverse strand, counting down.
CAAGACGCCCTACGAGCACGTCATCCGGACGCTCGACATGTGCCGCCAGGTCGACATCTGGAACATCTCCTTCGCGACGACAGCGGCAGAGGAGCCCTGATATGGAGCGGTGCTGGAGAACCGGGCTGGCCATGCTAGCCGCGTCCGTGATGCTGGCAGCAGGCGCGGCGGCGCAGGCCGACGCCTATGCCGACCGTCTGCTTTTTGCCGATGGTCTCTACGTGCGGGGGATGCATGATCTGGCGATCAAGGAATACACCGCGCTGTTGAATGCCTTCCCGGCCGGGGCGGCCAACGACGCGGCCATGTTCCGGCTGGCCGAATGTCTGCGGTTGCAGGGCGATCGCGCGACTGCCGGGCGGTTCTATTCGCATGTGGTGGTCCACTTCCGTGAAAGCCCTTTCCGTCTGCGTGCCGCCTACCGGCGGGCGCGGCTCTATGCCGATGAGGACGATCATGAATCGGCTGTCGCGCATTACCAGGTTATCCTGCAGGAGAATCCGCCGCCTGATCTGGCGGCGGCCGCGCGGTTCTATCTGGGCGAGTCGCTGCAGGCAAAGGGCGACACGGATGCTGCCGATGCCGCGTTCGCGGCGATTGAAAAAGAACATCCCGAATCGGAATTCAATGTCTATGCCCTGATGAAACGGGCGGAAATCCGGCGCGACCGCTGGGCGGTGCTTTACCTGGCTGGCGATGCCGCCGCCGCTGAGGCGGGCGACCAGGCCCTGGCGGTCTTCGACCGGGCGTTGAAGCGCGGTGGTCCAGACCGGCTCGTGGCCGAGGCCCTGTTCCAGACAGCGGAGATCCATTTCCGGCACCAGGCCTATGCGCAGAGCGCGGACGTCTACCGCCAATTGCTGAAGCGTTTCCCCAACGACACACGCTCTGCGCAGGCACTCTTGCAGGCGGCCTGGTCGGCGGTGAATACCGGACTCTATGCCGAGGCACTGGAGGCGGTCGTCAAGGCGCTTGCGGACCCGGCGCGTGCCGGTACGCATGACGAGTGGCTCTACATCAAGGCCAACTGCGAACGGCAGTTGCTGCAGCATGAAACGGCGATCGTGACGTATCGCGAGCTGCTGGTGCGTTTCCCGGAGAGCCGCTTTGTCGATGCGGTGCATTACGAGATGGCCGTCGCGCACTACAAGGCGGGCCAGTACGCGCGCGCCGTCGCGGAGGCCGAACGGGTGCGTCTGACGCCCGCCTTGCGGGCGGATGTCTGTTGGTTGCTGGCGGAAGCGTATGCCGCCCTCGAACAGCCGGCACAGGCCACGCAATATTACCGGATCGTGGTGCGCGAGACCCCCGGTTCGGAGCGCGCGCGCGATGCGATGTACCGGCTGGCGCACCAGCTCCAGAAACAGGTGTCGTATCGCGAGGCTTCCCGCTTCTACCTGGAGTTGGTGACGGCCTATCCGCAGGATGCGCTTGCGCCCCAGTCGCTTTTCGCCTCCGCCTTCTGCCTGGCGCAGGCCGGTGCCTACGAGGAGGCGGTCCGCGACTGGCGCCGGCTGGTGCAGGAGTACCCTGGCCATGAGCTTAACGAGGACGCGATCTACCAGAAGGCGATGGGCGAGATTCGGCTGGGACGCCGTACGGATGCCACCTCGACGCTGACAGAACTGCGTCGGCGTTTCCCGAAGGGACGGTTCGTCGCGGACGCCTGGTACTGGGAGGGCATGTTGCTGTACGAGCAAGAGAAGTACACCGAGGCCGATCTGGCGTTGCGGGCCGCACGCACAGCGGCGACGCGGGACGACCTGCGGCGTGAGGTCATGTTCCAGCTTGGATTGGTGTTGCAGAAGCGGGGCCAGGCCGAGGAGTCGGCCGCCTTGCTACAGGAATTGGTGAAGTCGCCGCTGAGCAGTAAATTCCCGCCAGCGTTGCTGGAGTGGCTGGCGACCTACCATGGTGCGCAGCAGGAATATGATCGCATGCTCCAGGCAGCGGCCTTGCTGGCGCAGTCGGACGAACCCGCCTGGAAACAGGCGGGTGAATTGCTGGCGGGACGTGCCCATCTGGCGTCCGCCCGGACCAGGGAAGCCGAGGCGGCTTTCCTCCGTGCACTCGCGACACGGGCCCTGACGCCTTATGCTGGCGAGGCCGCATTGCAGCTTGGCGAACTGGCCCTGGCGCGCAAGGTCACCGCCGAGGCGGACCGGTTCTTCAAGCAGGCGTCGGACATGGCTGCCGGCGAAGCGGCACTGGCCATTCGTGCGCGGGCCTTTATGGGACTTGGCCGGGTCGCGGTGCTTGCCGGTAACAATGAGGATGCATCGAGGCGGTTCTTGAGCGTGGCCATCCTCTATGACGATCCGGAACTGGTTCCCGAAAGCCTTTATCTGGCGGCGCAGGCATTTGACCGCCTCAGGCGCGGGGAAGAACGCGAAAAGGTCGTGCGCGAGCTTGGCGAGCGGTACCCGGAGAGCGAATGGATGAGGAAAGCGAGGGCGCAATGGCCGATGTAGATCTTCAGGATTGGTCGCCGGAACCCGCCGGGATTGGTGGCGGACATGTGTTCGCCGCCACGCTGGCTGCGGCCCTCTCGGTCGCGGCGCACGGCTTGCTGGTGTTTGTCGCTTCGCACGTCGATATGGATTTCTTCAGCCGTCTGGCGGTCCAGGCACCGCCACGCGAGTTTCCGGCTATGCAACTGGGTAGCGTCGAGATCTCGGATTCAGTTCAGGCCCAGGTCCTGACCGCGTTGCGGGAACTGGGGCAGTCGGTGCCGCCGGATGTGACCCAGACCGTAGACGAGATGCAAGTCGCGCCGGAGGTCGGCGTGACCGAGCCGCCGGCACTCGCCGAGCTGGTTGATGTCCCGCCCGAGCTGGCAGGCGTTTCCGAGCCGGAACTGGCGCCGCCGGGTGATGCGTGGATGCCGCGGCAGGAAATTCTGGCGGTTGAAACCGTGGCGGTGGGTGGCGAGTTGGCGGGGCTTGAGCGGCGGGTGATCCCGGATATCGAGCGGGTGCTGGATGCCCCCGATATTGTCCTGCCGACGAGCTCCGAACGGGCGGGGACAGTCCGGCAGGGGGCGTTTCCGGTTGTCGTTCCGTCCGCCTCCCGTTCGATGCGCGAGGTGATCGGCGATCCCTCGCCAGCCGCCTTGACGGAACAGGTTCCGATGACCGCCGTCGTTGAGCAGTACCGTGAACGGTTCGAGGAAACGCCGGATGAGATCACGGATGTCGAACCGGTCGAACGCGTGCTGGCAGCACGGGTGGAGACGTTCGCTGATCGGCATGACCGCGAGTATGCCTATTTTCGCCTCGTGGTTGAACGGGCGGGCGCCGAGTTGCTGCCGGTGCGTCCGAAGGATGTGCTATTGGTTCAGGACGCCTCGGCTAGCATGGCCGAACAACGCCTTTATTTCAGTCGCGAGGCCATGCGGCGTGCTCTGGCCGTGATCGGCCCGGCCGACCGGTTTAATGTCGCCTCGTTCGCCGACCGGACCCAGCTTTGCTTTCCCGACTGGGTGACGAAGACGCCCGAAACAATTGCGCAGGCGAAAGCCTTTATCAACGCCATGGTGGCCGAAGGCAACACCGACTTTTTTGCCTCGATGCAGGACCTGCTGGCCCTGGAACGTCAGCCTGGACGGCCGGTGGTCGCGTTTGTCCTGACCGATGGGCTGGTGAACAAGGGCTTGACGGACAGCACGGAGATCATCGGTGCCTTCACACGCCAGAACCAGGACCGGATCTCGATCTTCACGATGGGCGTTTCGGCACAGGCCAACCGCTATCTGATCGATATACTGAGCTACTGTAATGGCGGATCCTCCGAGGTGATCGAGTCAGGGCGCTGGGATATCCCGGCGGCGGCGGAGGCGGTCATGCAGGGAATCCAGCGCCCCGTGCTCTCGGACCTGAGATTGAGATTCGGTGCCGACTCCACGGTGGAAGTCTATCCGCAGCGCCTCGGCAACCTGTATCTCGACCGTCCGTTGGTTTTCTATGGGCGCTATCGGCGCGCGGAGCCTAAACTGGTTTTTCAGGCACTCGGGCAGGCGGGACAGGCCCGTAGCGACATGATTTTCGATCTACCCCTCAATACACCCGCCGAGGGGACTACCAGCGGTGATGCCGCCATTCGTGAGACGTGGGCGCAGCAGAAAATCTACCACCTGCTGGGCGAGTACGCCCGCCGCCAGGATAAGGAGATCCTGCGCGATCTGCGTCAGACCGGACGTGATTACGGGGTGACGGTTCCTTATCGGCGCGTGCTTGGTTTCTAGCCTTCGCCATGGTGCAAACGAAACGGTAAACGATGGCCAAAACAACATGCCGAAACGGAAAAGCGGAGAAGGCGCAGCGGCTGATGGCGGTGCTGAAGGACAAGCCCACGCTGCTCATTGTGATGCAGGATTTCCCCGATCCAGACGCCATTGCTGCGGCCGCCGCCTTACGGGAACTGGCGCGCAGCCTGGGCGAGGTGACCACGACCCTGGCTTGCGGCGGTTTTGTCAGCCGGGCCGAGAACCGTGCGCTGCTCAAATATCTTGGACTCAACGTGCAGTCGATGACGAATACCCCACCGGCGAATTATGATTGCATCGCGCTGGTGGATACGCAACCGGGGGCGGGCAACAATGCGCTTGATACCACGGTGGTCCCGCATATCGTGGTCGACCACCACCCGATCCGCCCGCTGACGCGCAAGGCTCCCTTTTTCGATGTCCGTAAGCGTTACGGTGCCACCTCCTCGATTTTCCAGGAATACATGCAATGCGCGGGTGTCCCGATCCCTGTCCCGTTGGCGACTGCGCTGCTCTATGGCATCCGCTCGGATACGGCCGACTTCGGGCGCGAGGCTACACAGGCGGATATCAATGCCTTCCTTGCGCTTTACCCCTCGTCGAACAAGCGTATGCTGGGCCGGATCGCCATGGCTCGGGTGCCACGCGCCTACTTCCGGACGATCGCGGCCGCGCTGACGCACGCGCAATCCGCAGGGGACTGCGTGTTCACGAATCTGGGGTCGGTTGATAATCCCGACATCGTCTCGGAAGTCGCCGATCTGCTACTGCGCGACGAGGAAACCAGCTGGGCGCTGGCGATCGGTCTTCACCGTGACGAGTTGCTGGTCTCGGTGCGCTCGTCCGACGTCAGTGCCGATGCCGGCAAATTGATGCACCACCTGGTCGGCAAGCTCGGCAGTGGCGGCGGTCACACGGCAATGGCAGGTGGGCAGATCCCGGTCAGGGAAAACGATATGGCACAGGTCGCGAAACTGGCTGATGCGGTGATCCGGCGCTTTCTTAATAAACTGGGGGCAAAGCGCTCTGACTTACACTTGCTGCTGGAGGGACGCGAACCGGTCGCTGCCGACATACCATAGGGTATTCCCTTCTTTTATGGTCGGATGTCAACTATGCGGCATGTGTTAATGCAGCAGGGCGTAGACGAAAATGTTGACATTGAGTTCAAGGGAGTTGGTGACCTCGTTGCCGCCGCAGCAACAGCAGCCGACGGTGTTGACCGTGTCGTTCAGGCCATGCTTCGAGTAGATCGCGACAACCTTGTTGTTCAGCGTTAATCCCTCCAGTTTCGCCTCCTCGCCTGGATGATGGAGGTTGAGTTTATCGATGGTGTGGACGGTGCGGAAAACGGGATGTTCCGCCGCGATCGTCTGTAAAGCCTCATCGCCGAATATCTTGCGCATTTCCATACGGAAGGAACGATCCCAATCGTTGTTGGAGCAGCCGGCAGAGGCCAGCAGGAACCCGCCTTTGCGCAGGTAGGACTCGAGGTTGGTGCGTTCCTTCGGTGAGAAGAAGAAACTGGATTCCCCTGTCATGACGACAAAGGGGTACTGGAAAAGCTCATCGCTGGCGAGCCGAACGCTTTTGAAACGCCGCTCGGTTGGAATGGTGGTTTCCTTCTGGGCGGCACTCAGGAATTCGTCGCTGAAGCAGCGCGAGGTGTGATTCATGCCGTAAATCAGGTTGGCGCACTGGATGGCGACATCCTCGGCCATGACGGGCGATACGAGCAGCCCGACGGCGGCAATCAGGTGCACGATCAGGGGTGGTTTGCGTGTAGCGGTGGTGTGGGGGTGTGGTGAAGAGCCGGGATTCATGAGTGCTCCTTTGTTGAGGGCGGTTGAAGGGATAGTGTTAAGGCGTAGGTTAACGTGTGTGGGGTTACGTGTGATCGTTTAAGTGTGTTTACTCCGGGGTTGAAAAATAGCGTTTGACGGCTTCGCGGTATTTATTGGGGACATTCTCGAGGGGCATGGTGCGGCTGTCCACATTGCCGTCCGTGGCGGTATTGCGCGATGTGCTGTCGATGTTGACGGCCGGTTGTCCGGCTTGTCCCCCGGTTCCGGCTGCGCCGGTCACGCCCTGAGAGGGGGCACTGAAGCGGGTACGCGGGGGGCCCGTGACCGGAATGTTCAGGGGGGTGTGGCCATTCATCCAGTAGCCGTCGCTTTTGTCGCCCCCGAAGCCGATGCCGCTGCCGCCGACGTCTTTCGCGGGGGTGGGACCCTCGCCGCTGCCCTGGTTCTGGCCGAGCAGACGGCGCATCATCGCTGCCAGCATCTGCTCGAGCGTGTTCTGCAGGTCATCCTCACTGAATTTCGGTGGCCCCTGTCCCTGGCACATGCCGCCGAAACCGCCGTCCCCCTCGCAATCCTTGCCCGTCTGTTTGAGTCGTTCCAGTGCTAGTACGGCCTGATGGCGGGCGTCGCGTCCGTCGGCGTTCGTCGCCGCGACAACCGCCGCCTGCATCGGGGTTTCCGGATCAGCTGCTTTGAGCTGCTGCATGAATTGCAGGGCGGAGTCGGCGAATGCGGCGGCCTCGCCCGTCAACAGGGGGGCGGTCCGCTCGATGGTGGCCAGCACATCGGCAAGATCACGGGCAATCCCGGCCTGGCGGTGGCCGAGGGCGCGTAGCCGCGCGCTGTCACCAGCACCGGATTCGTTTTCGTAACGCTCAAGGCTGCGCACCAGACCCTCCTGGCGCTGCACAAGTTGACGGAACCGCACGGCGGCTTCCATCAGCGCGGCAATCTCGGCGGCAACCTGTGCCTGTTCGCGATGCCCGGATACCGTCCGGACGGCAGGTGCGATCTGCCGCTGCCAGTGACGCGCTAGGACATCAAGTCGCGGGTTGGCCGTGCTCGTGGCGGCAAGCTCCTTGCGGGCGGTGGTGACGGTTTCCCGGATGGCCTGCAGATCCTCGAAGAAGGCTTTCTCCATGTCGAAGAGGATGAAATCCTTCGCCAGTTGATCGAGCAAACGCTCGGCGGCTTCGGCGCGGTTGACGGCATTCTCAAGCGCCGCCTGCTTGTCGTCCTGGTTTGGATTCGCCAGCGCCCCGAGGGCGTCGCCCAATTGGCTCATGGCGGCTTCCACGGCCTGGTAACGATGCATGCACTCGCGCAGGGTGATCTGCATGCGCAGCATATCGGCGTATTCGGCATCGGCAATAATCTGGACGCGGGCGATCGGGGATGCCGCGAGATTGGCCAGGCCGGGATGCGTATCGAGCGCTTCCGCGTAGAATTCGAGCGTGTCGCCCGGTTGAACCCCCAGTGCGGCCAGATCCAGTTCGCGCTGGATGGCGAATTGCGTGGCGGGCAGTTTCGGTCCCAGCACCTGCATCCGGTCGCGGTAGCCGACGATGGCTTTGATCAGTTCGACCTGTTGCAAGCCGAGATCGTCAGTGGCCTCGCCTTTCAGCAGCAATCGGGCTCCCGGTGTAGCCAGTGAGAAGGCTTGTGGTTCGTGCAGCGTGACGGCGGGCGGGGCGTCGGGCAGCCGTTCCTGGTGCAGCCGGAACGGGG